>NZ_RJNK01000011.1:0-37845 GCF_003942585.1 Streptococcus oralis
TAGCTCATACAAGCACATCATACCCTCCTGATCCCAGTCCTCTTTCTCCCACAGATGTAGATGGTATTCTTTGCGGCACTTGTTTACAATCCCTTTACTTTCTTCGTATAATTCTTTCATTTTCATAGACCTCTCCTTTCTGCATTTAGTTTAACAAAATGCATCAAGCCTTTGATCTACTTCTCCTCTTCTGTACTTCTCGTTGCCTCAACTGCATATAAAAAGAGAGGCATGGCCTCTCTAGGTTATAATTCTGCAATTTGGTTTAGGTTTACTTCTGCAATCGTATCATTACCAAACATAGAGATAATCATCTTCACTTTGTTATTATCAATTTCAGTAATTTTACCTGTATAGTCTGCAAAAGCGCCATCAATGATGCGGACAGTCTGGCCAACTTCAACGTCAATATCGAACTCTTGAACAGTTTGTCCCATTGAAATCAGAATATCACGGATTTCTTGCTCCAATAGTGGAGTTGGTTTTGATCTGTTACCGTGTGACCCGACGAATCCTGTTACGTTAGGTGTGTTTCGAACGACGAACCATGCTTCATCGGTCATGACCATTTCTACAAGGACATAACCCGGAAAGCGATTCTCTTCAACTTCCTTTTTCTTTCCATTTTTCTCAACTTGCACGGTTTGTATTGGAATCTCAACGCGTAGAATATTATCCAGCATGTTATACGTTTGTGCACGTTGCAATAGATTTTCTTTTACCTTATTTTCATAGCCAGAATAAGTTTGTAGAACAAACCATCCTTTGTCAAAACTATCCATGATATTTCCTTTCATAATAGAAGAAAGCTAGCAGAAGTTCTCCGCTTTTCTTCTAAAAAATGTTAATAAATCGAATCAAACCTGAAACAATCAATTGGTCAAAAATATAAATGATGACCACAAAGAAGGCTGTGTATTCCATAATAGAGCGAAAATCTCTCCAGCTTTCTTTGCGAGTCGGCCATGTTGTTTCCTTAAGAAGTTTGAAGATATCCTTAATAAAACCCATCGTTCTCTCCTATCTCGTCTCTCTATGTGTCGTATATTTTCCACAATGTTTACAAAATTTATTTACTTCTAGTCGTGTTGGCTTGGGGTTCCCACTAATTTTGATTAAGTAATTTCTTGAACCGCAAACTGCACAAGCTAGGCTTGCTTTTTTTAGTGCCATAACGCCTCCATCTTATCTATTATAACAAGAAACCTAGGCTTTGACAAGCCTCTTAATGAAAGAGATTGACGAAAGAGTCCCAGATTGTCTGGGCTTTTTCTTTTATCTTGGCATCCGAAATCGCACGCCCCGCTTCGTCTACAAGATTTTGAGCACGGCTACGAATATCTCCTAGCGGATCTTCCGTCTGATTCGTTTCATTTTCAACGACTTGCCGCTTGGTATTTTCTGGTTCAATACCATTTTGCTTATAGGCATTCTCAACCGTAAAGGTGCTGCCAGGAGTGTAAGGCAAAATGGTATTAGCCATACTTCTAAAAACATGGGCTGCTCCATTTGAGGTCGAACCTGCTAGATAATGGTTCTCATCTGTTGTTGGGAAGCCAAGCCAGTGGGTAATTACCACATCTGGAGTATAACCAATCACCCACTGGTCACTCGTATATTCAGGATTGAAAACAGCCTCAGTAGTTCCTGTTTTACCAGCCATAACGTAATCCGCTGGCGACGAACTAATTCCTGTACCATTGGTAAATGTTCCTAGCATCATGCTGGTCATTTTATCAGCTACCGACTTATCAATCACTCGTTTTTGGGAGTTTTTATGACTCTTGATGACCTGTCCACTGGCATTTTCGATACGAGTGATGAAATGCGCCTCAGGCATCAGTCCTTCATTAGCAAAGGCTGCATAGGCTTGTGCCATCTGAAGAGGATTCGTCTCTACTCCTCCACCTAGGGCAACTCCGAGAACACGGTCAACTTTATCCATATTAAGACCAAATCTCGTCCCAGCTTCAAAGGCCTTATTGATTCCCAAATCATTTACAGTCGCAACCGCTGGCAAGTTGAGTGATTCCGCCAAGGCCTGATACATAGGTACTTCTGGAGATGTCTTAATACCCGCATAGTTGTCTACTTGATAACTGTCATACTGCATAGTGTGGTTGTCCAGTTGTTTGTTCAAGGCCCAGCCCGCTTCCACAGCTGGAGTATAAACGACCAAAGACTTAATCGTCGAGCCTGGACTGCGTTTAGACTGAGTTGCATAGTTAAAATTACGGAAGCCTGATTTGTCATCACCAGCTACGCGTCCGACAACTCCACGCACCCCACCTGTTTTAGGCTCTAGAGCAACACTACCTGATTCAGCATGCGTTCCGTCTTCTGCCGTTGGAAATAGCGAAGTGTTTTCATAAATAACCTGCATGTTTGCTTGGTAGTTTTGATCAAGTTCTGTATAGATTCGATAACCGTTGTTGACAATCTCTTCTTCTGTTAGATTGTACTTGGATACTGCTTCGTTGACAACTGCGTCAAAATAGGACGGGTAACGATAATCAGAAATCTTACCTTCATACTTATCTTGCAGTTGTGAAGTCATATCTACTCTAGCCGCTTCGGTCTCTTGATTTTTATCAATATAGCCCGCTGCAACCATATTTTGCAAAACAGTATCCCTTCGGTTGGTCGAAGTTTCAACAGAATTTAATGGATTATACAATTCTGGTCCCTTGAGCATCCCTGCTAGAGTCGCCGCCTGATCAAGCGTTAGTTGCGAAGCGGATACACCGAAATATTTCTTACTCGCATCCTCTACGCCCCAGACCCCATTTCCAAAGTAGGCATTATTGAGGTACATAGTAAGGATTTGCTCCTTGCTGTATTTCTTTGTCAATTCTAAAGCCAGGAAAAACTCCTTGGCCTTTCGTTCAACAGTTTGGTCCTGAGACAGATAGGCATTTTTCGCCAACTGTTGGGTGATAGTGGACCCCCCTCCAGAACGGCCTGCTGTAAGAATGGCTAGAAAGAAACGACCGTAGTTAATCCCATCATTTTTATAGAAGGAACGATCCTCTGTCGCGACGACAGCATTCTGCAAGTCTTTGCTGATATCTGTCAGCTCAACATAGGTTCCCTTTTGACCTGACAGGGCTCCTGCCTCTTTTTCTTCACGGTCAAAAATCAGAGTTCGCGTTTTCAGGGCATTTTGCAAATCATTGACATTGGTAGACTTGGCTATTGCAAATAGGTAGGTTCCTACTACCAAACCAGCACTTAACCCTAAAATGATGACGATCTTTGTCAGATGATAACGACGCCAAAATTTCCGAATTGGGCCTACTTGGGACAATTTTTTTCTATCGCTCCGTGAACGACGCATGCTAGTCGAATCAGGCTCCGCTGATTCATTCGTTTCTTTTTTAAAGAGAGAAAGGAACTTCTCAAATAATTTATCTAATTTCATGCGTTTATTTTATCATCTTCACCATAGGAACTCAAGAATTTAGCTACTCCCTATCCAAATAGGGCTTTTTTTGTTACAATATCTGTATGCAATTCACATTTACATTACCCGAATCCTTGTCTCAAATGACGGTCAAACAATTCCTAGAGGAGCAACTCCTCATTCCTAGAAAGATTCGCCATTTTTTGAGAATAAAGAAGAACATCTTAATTAACCACGAAGAAGTTCACTGGAACGAGATGGTGAAGCCAGGGGATATTTGTCAATTGACTTTTGACGAGGAAGATTATCCCACAAAGGAAATCCTTTTGGGCAACCCAGACCTTGTTCAGGAGATTTACCAAGACCAACATCTCATTATCGTCAACAAACCCGAAGGCATGAAAACACACGGTAATCAACCAGATGAAATTGCCCTTCTCAACCATGTCTCTGCCTACGTTGGTCAAACTTGCTATGTTGTTCATCGTCTGGATATGGAAACAAGCGGTTTAGTGCTTTTTGCCAAAAATCCTTTTATCCTTCCTATTCTCAATCGTTTGTTGGAGAAAAAGGAAATCGCTCGTGAGTACTGGGCACTCGTAGAGGGGCAAGTAGGGAATAAAGAACTTATCTTCCGAGATAAAATTGGTCGCGATCGACACGATCGCAGAAAACGGGTAGTGGATCCTAAAAATGGTCAACATGCTGAAACTCACATCAGTCGATTAAAACAATTCCCAAATAAGACTTCTCTGGTTCGTTGCAAACTAAAGACCGGTCGAACCCATCAAATCCGTGTTCACCTTTCTCATCATAAACATTCTATCATAGGCGATCCTCTCTATAACACGACGTCCAATGCAAACAGACTCATGCTTCACGCCTTTCGCCTTTCTTTTACCCATCCACTCACCTTAGAAAAATTGAGTTTCACTGTTCTATCGGATACTTTTGAAAAAGAATTAAAAAAGAATGGATGACATTATCATCTATTCTTATATATACAAAAAAGCAAGGCCAGAAAGCCTTGCTTTTTTATCGACTCAAGAATTATTTAGCGATTTTTGCAAAGTATTCAAGAGTACGAACAAGTTGTGAAGTGTAAGACATTTCGTTGTCATACCATGAAACAACTTTAACCAATTGTTTACCGTCAACGTCAAGAACTTTAGTTTGAGTTGCGTCAAACAATGAACCGAATGACATACCTATGATATCAGAAGATACGATTGGATCTTCAGTGTAACCGTATGATTCGTTAGAAGCTGCTTTCATAGCTGCGTTTACTTCATCAACAGTAACGTTCTTATCAAGAACTGCTACCAATTCAGTTACAGAACCTGTTGGAACAGGAACACGTTGAGCAGCTCCGTCCAATTTACCGTTCAATTCAGGGATAACCAAACCGATTGCTTTAGCAGCACCAGTTGAGTTAGGAACGATGTTAGCTGCAGCAGCACGAGCACGGCGAAGGTCACCTTTACGGTGTGGTCCATCAAGAACCATTTGGTCACCAGTGTAACCGTGGATAGTAGTCATCAAACCTTCAACGATACCGAAGTTGTCATGAAGAGCTTTAGCCATTGGAGCCAAACAGTTTGTAGTACATGAAGCACCTGAGATAACTGTTTCAGTACCATCAAGAATGTCATGGTTAGTGTTAAATACAACTGTTTTAACATCTGATCCACCAGGAGCAGTGATAACAACTTTCTTAGCACCACCAGCGTGCAAGTGTTTTTCAGCAGCTGCTTTAGTAGCAAAGAAACCAGTTGCTTCAAGAACGATTTCTACACCGTCGTTAGCCCAGTCGATTTGTTCTGGATCACGTTCAGCAGAAACTTTAACGAATTTACCGTTAACTTCAAATCCGCCTTCTTTAACTTCTACAGTACCGTCGAAACGACCTTGAGTTGTATCGTATTTCAACAAGTGTGCAAGCATCACTGGATCTGTAAGGTCGTTGATGCGAGTAACTTCAACACCTTCTACGTTTTGGATACGGCGGAAAGCAAGACGACCGATACGTCCGAAACCGTTAATACCAACTTTAACTACCATTAGTGATTTCCTCCTTATGAAAATCCTGAAAATTTTATTGTGAAAAGAGTAACTTGAATCACTACAAATCACCTTTCAACACTATTATTATATAACTATTTAAGTAGAATTGCAAGTACGGGCGTTGTTTTTCTCGCTTGCTTTTCTACTTTTCGATCCCCTTCATTCACCCAAGCTTTTATTTCTAGGATCTTCTCTTCTCATAGTTCAACTCTAACTTCAGAAATAGGACTATGAAAAGAGGCAGGATAACTCCTGCCTCTAGGCTGATAAACGATTATTTGCGACGTCCTGGACGTTCTGCATAACCATAGTAAGCATCTGCCATGATTTCTTCCATGTCGGCTACCATTGGCAAGCGAGGGTTAGCAGGTGAACATTGATCTTCATAAGCAAGTAAGGCAATTTCATGCAAGCTGTCTTTCCAAGCTTTTTCATCAATTCCTTGATCCTTGAAGTTCATCTTGATACCTACTGCAACACCAAGTTCGTAAACAGCTTTAGCGTATGCTTCAACTGCTTCTTCTGGAGTTGAATGAGGCAAACCAAGCATTTTCGCGATGTCTTGGAATTTCTCATCAGCTTTCCAGTAGTTGTATTTAGGCCATGTAGTCGTCTTAGATGGACGAGTACCATTGTAACGGATAACGTATGGAAGCAAGATTGCGTTTGTACGTCCGTGAACAGTATGGTGAACCGCACCGATCTTGTGGGCCATTGAGTGGCTCATACCAAGGAAGGCATTGGCAAAGGCCATACCAGCCATTGTAGATGCATTGTGCATTTTTTCGCGAGCTTCTGGATCAGCTGTCTTAACAGATTTTTCCAACCATTCAAAGACAAGTTTGATTGTTTGAAGGGCGATACCGTCTGTGTAGTCGTTAGCAAAGTTTGAAGTGTAAGCTTCAGTCGCGTGAGTCAAGACGTCCATACCTGTATCCGCAGCGATGAAATCTGGAACTGACTCAACCAAAGCAGGGTCAACAATGGCAATAGTTGGTGTCAATGAGTAGTCAGCCAATGGGTATTTGCGGTTGTTTTTCTTATCAGAGATAACGGCAAATGGTGTTACTTCTGAACCTGTACCTGAAGTTGTTGGAATACCAATGTATTTCGCTTTTTTACCAAGTGATGGGAAGCGGAAGGCACGTTTACGGATGTCCATGAATTTTTGAACCAAGTCACGGAAGTCGATTTGTGGTTGTTCGTAGAAGAGCCACATTACTTTCGCTGCATCCATTGGAGAACCACCACCAAGAGCGATGATTGTGTCTGGTTCAAATGCTCTCATTACTTCAGTACCACGTTCTACAGTTGTGATATCTGGGTCTGGTTCAACGTCTGAGAAGACTTGGACAGTTACACGGTTGCTGCGTTTGTTCAATTGGTCAATAATGCGTTGAACAAAACCAAGTTTTTCGATAGATTTGTCTGTAACAATCATAACACGTTCAATATCTTCACATGTTTGAAGGTATTGGATAGAATTGCGCTCGAAGTAAATTTTTGAAGGAACTTTAAACCATTGCATATTATTTCTACGTTTCCCTACTTTCTTGATGTTTAGAAGGTTAATAGCGCTCACGTTATCACCAACTGAGTTGCGTCCGTATGAACCACATCCAAGTGTCAATGATGGGATGAAGGCATTGTATACGTCACCGATACCACCGAAAGTAGATGGAGAGTTCCAGATAATACGCATTGCTTTGATTTCTGTACCAAAGCGTTTAGCAAGAGCTTCGTCTTTTGTGTGGATAGCCGCTGAGTGACCAAGTCCGTTAAACTCAACCATTTGGCGAGCTTTTTTAAGACCGTCTTCTGTATCTTCAGCTTTTAGGACAGCGATGACTGGTGACAATTTTTCACGAGTCAATGGTTCTTTTGGTCCTACTTCTGCACATTCTGCAGCCAAGATGTTTGTTCCTTCTGGAACGCTAAATCCTGCTTGTTCTGCAATCCATGCAGCTGGTTTACCAACGATGTTTGCATTTAGTTTAGCGCCAGCACAGTTCTTGCTGTTTGCTTTCACACCGAAACAGAATTCTTCAAGAAGGGCTTTTTCTTTTTTGTTTACAAAGTAAGTATGGTATGATTTAAATTCTTCTACAAATTCGTCATACACTTCTTTATCAATGATAACAGCTTGTTCTGATGCACAGACCATACCATTATCAAATGATTTAGACATAACGATGTCGTGAGCAGCTTGACGGAGGTCGGCAGATTTTTCTACATAGGCAGGAACGTTTCCGGCACCCACCCCAAGAGCTGGTTTCCCACATGAGTAAGCCGCCTTAACCATGGCATTACCACCAGTTGCAAGGATAGTCGCAACACCTTCGTGGTTCATAAGCGCTCCAGTTGCTTCCATAGATGGTTCTGTAATCCATTGAACACAGTTTTCAGGTGCTCCAGCCGCGATAGCTGCATCACGAACGATTTGTGCTGCGTGAGCAGAAGATTCTTGAGCTGATGGGTGGAAGGCGAAAACGATTGGATTACGTGTTTTCAAAGCAATCAATGATTTGAAAATAGCTGTTGATGTTGGGTTTGTTGTTGGAGTGACACCACAGACTACTCCGACAGGCTCTGCAATTTTAGTCAAGCCAGTAACAGGGTCATCTTCAATAACACCGACAGTTTTAACACCACGCATGTTATTGACAACGTGTTCACAGGCAAAAAGGTTTTTTGTAGCCTTATCTTCAAATACTCCACGACCAGTTTCTTCAACTGCATGTTGTGCAAGGATACCGTGCGCGTCAAGTGCTGCAACCGAAGCTTTTGCCACGATGTAGTCAACTTGCTCTTGGTTCAACTTGCGCATTTCATCAAGCGCAACCAAGGCTTTTTTCACGAGACCATCGACATGCTTTTCAGCAGCAAGTTGTTTTTCCTCTGGTGTTACTGTTTTTTTATCAGCCATATTATCCTCCATAGCCTTTAAGGATTTTATCCTTTGTTAATTTTTTCACAAATTTATTATAACTCTTTTTTTATGCTTTGTAAACAGTTTCATGAGCATTTCACAAAGAAATTTTCTAAGATTGTGATTTTTTTCTCAATATGGCTACGCAACAGAGTTTTGCTTAGACGATTGTGAAATTATGGAGAAAATTTTTTTATTTCACAAAGTTTTTCTAGTTGAGAGTTAGTTATCGAATTCAAAAGTAGAAAGCGTTTTCTTTTTAGATTTTGAAAATAGTCTCCTAACTTGGAGACTACTGTTTTTGTTGAAAAACGCCTTGTTTAAAGGTTCCTTCATAAACAACTTCTTGCTCTGTCGTCAACTTCCCTTGACCTTCAGCCTGACCGTTTACAAAATCACCTTCGTATTTCCAGCCATCTTTTGATTGGAAAGTTCCTTTCCCGTTAAAGGCTCCATTATTGAAATCACCTGTATATTGGTCTCCGTTTTCAAAGGTCAGGGTCCCTTGACCATTCATTTTCCCTCGTACCAAGGTGCCATCATAAACAAGAGCTCCACCATCAAGTGTCAGGACACCCTTTTTAGGCGTATTTAGCAGAAATATCGAAAGAGCACAGAGTACCATTACGACAACTGCAATGAGTTCTAACCTAGGACGAGTTAGGTAAACTCTACACTTCTCATAAAATTGTTTAAGCTTTTCCATTGTCAGTCTCATTTTCTAATCGATCTAGCCAGCGTTGACATCCACTTGTAATACGAGCATAGGTTTCCTCAAAATCTCCTGTATACCAAGGATCTGGGACACTTTCAGCCGCAAAATAGTAGATCTTGTACTGTAGTTCCTGAGGGCACATTTGACGCAGATCTGAAACGTTTGAAGCATCCATTCCGATAACGTAATCAAACGATTCAAAGTCTTCTCTGCCAATCTGAAGCGATGTTTTATCTTTGTCATACGGGATCTGATACTGCTGGAAAATCGCCTGCGTTCCCTTATGAATCGGATTACCATGTTCCCAAGACGAAGTTGCACGACTCTCAACTTGATAATCACTCGTCATGGACTTCATCACAAACTCTGCCATGGGGCTACGGCAAATATTTCCTAAGCACACAAATACTATTTTTTTCATCCCTTTTCCTCTCATCTCATAGAAAAACGGGAGTGACAGGTCCCGTTTTATTCTTCGATTGCTCCGCCTTCGTCAACAACTGTTCCTTCTGGTGTCACAGCTTCTTTGAGTGGCAAAACGGTCTTGATAGCAGCCAATTCAAAGGTCAAATAAACGCCATCTACATCCAGTACGATTGTACCTTTCTCAGTATCTACTTCATCCACTGTTCCGTAAAGCCCACCAATCGTAATGACTTCATAGCCTTTTTGAAGCTTGTTCAAGCTTTCCATACGCTTTTGTGCTTGTTTCTTTTGAGAACGTTGCATAAAGAACATCAAGCCCATCATTGCTACTAACATGATTAAAAATGTATATTGCGATTCCATTATATTCTCCTTTGTATTTTACATAGGACTACTATATCAAATTTCAGCTACTTTTACAAGGTTGTACCTTGTTTTTATGGTTATAAAAAATCAGAGCTTTCACTCTGATTTCTGCAATTATTTCAAGTTTTGAACGACTTTGACTAGATTTTCTACCGTAAATCCGTACTCTGCCAAGACTTTTGGTGCTGGGGCAGATGCTCCAAAGGTATCAATACCGAGAACTGCACCATCAAGACCAACATACTTGTACCAGTTTTGAGTTGCTCCCATTTCGACTGCAACACGGCGACGAACTGCATTTGGAAGGATTTCTTCCTTGTATGCTGCATCTTGTGCGTCAAAGACATCTGTTGATGGCATGCTGACTACACGGACTTTTGCTCCTTGGCTAGCCAATTCTTTGGCAGCTACGACCGCCAAATTCACCTCTGAACCTGTTGCAATCAAGATTGTATCAAAGTCTGCTGCAGTTTCATAGACAACATAGGCACCTTTCGCAACTTTGTCAAAGTCTGTTCCCTCTTCGACAGTCAAGTTTTGACGTGTCAATACAAGGGCAGTTGGTGTTTTTTCGCTTGTCACGGCAAGGTACCAAGCCGCTTGAGTTTCACGCGCATCTGCTGGGCGGAAAACATTCAGATTTGGCATAGCACGGAGACCTGCTAAGTGTTCAACTGGTTCGTGCGTTGGACCATCTTCACCAACTGCGATTGAATCGTGGGTAAAGACATAAGTCACAGGAAGTCCTTGCAATGCTGATAAGCGGACAGCTGCTTTCACATAGTCAGAGAAGACAAAGAAAGTACCACCATAAACACGAAGTCCACCGTGAAGGGCCATTCCGTTCAAGATCGTTCCCATTGCAAATTCACGAACACCAAACTGAATATTGCGGTTCAAGCGATTAGCATCATCTTGAAGTCCATCCGTTTTGATGTAAGTCATGTTTGAGTGAGCGAGGTCAGCTGATCCACCTAGGAAAGTTGGCAACTTGGCAGCGACAACGTTCAAAGCATCTTGACTTGAGTTACGAGTTGCTTGGGAAAATCCATTTTCTAAGGTTGGGAAGTCTGCTGGAGTCACCTCAACTGGATCACGGCCGTCGATGATGGCTTCTACTTCTGCAGCCAGTTCTGGATGAGCTTCTTTATAATCAGCAACTAATTTAGTCCAAGCTTGATAAGCTGATGCGCCACGGTCTGCAACATTTTCCTTGAAATCAGCATAAACTTCAGCTGGGATTTCAAATGATTCATAGTCCCAACCAAGGGCTTGACGAGTAGCCGCAGTTTCATCTGCTCCAAGAGGAGCACCGTGTACAGCATTGGTTCCTTGTTTGTTTGGAGAACCGTATCCAATCACAGTCTTCACTTCAATCAAAGATGGTTTTCCTGAAGCTTTGGCTGCTTCGATAGCAGCATGGATTGCTTCCAAGTCTGTTCCATCTTCAACCAAGGCTGTATGCCAACCGTAGGCGTTGTAACGGTCACGAACACTTTCTGTAAAGGAATCCTTTGTCTCACCATCCAAGTTGATGTCATTTGAATCATAAAGAACTACCAACTTGCCAAGTTTTTGCAAACCTGCATATGAAGCCGCCTCACTTGAAACACCTTCCATCAAATCTCCATCTCCACAGATCACATAAGTATAGTGGTCAAAGAGATTGTAGCCTTCACGATTGTATTTTGCTGCAAGGAAACGTTCTGCTTGGGCAAAACCAGTGGCAGTAGAAATCCCTTGTCCTAGAGGACCAGTTGTCGCATCAACCCCTGCTGTATGCCCAAATTCTGGGTGACCTGGTGTTTTAGAACCCCATTGACGGAAGTTCTTGACTTCATCCATGCTGACATCTTCAAAACCAGAAAGGTGAAGAAGGGCATAAAGAAGCATAGATCCGTGACCTGCTGAAAGAATAAAGCGATCGCGGTTGATCCAGTTTGGTTGAGCTGGATTGATGCGAAGCTGTTTTGTAAAGAGGCTATAGGCCATTGGAGCCGCTCCCATAACCACCCCTGGGTGACCTGAGTTTGCTTTGTTGATGGCGTCAATACCTAGAAAACGAATTGCATTAACAGATAGATTTGACATAGAATTTCCTTTCTCTTTGAGACGATTAGTAGTTCACACATTCTATTTTACTATTATATGAAAAAATGCATAGAATAGCAATAAAACAATTTGCGTTCATCTAACACATTTGATTTGTCTATCCCCTCGTCACTTCATAGTACGGGAGCAAACGAGTATAAGCGTCTTCTAGCTCCTCCAATATCGCTTCTACTGACTGATTTTCAATGAAGGAAACATCTGACTTGACTAAGACTTTTCGGGCTTCCTGACTGCTCACCTTCTCGCGTAAAGTACGGCGATTCTCCTCAGTAGCCTCCACCTTATGACCTTCCCCATTTGAGTAGACTAGATAATAAATTCCTTCTACCGCTGGAAGCTCTAAAACCTTGGCTTGCTTGTCTAAGGTCTGTTCATCTTTCTTTCGCTCGATGAAACTAACTTCCAAAGAAATCCCAAAGTCAGCAGGTGTTCCATACAAACGAAGAGCCATCATAGGTTCTGTCACTTGTCCATCCCTCTGTAGATAGACCCAGAAATGCGGTCGCAAGCGTTGCGCTTGATTCATCCACTGACTAGTCTGTTGCAGTTGCCATTCTGGATGCTTTTCTTGGAAGGCCTTAGCTAAGTTCGTAAAAGCCTTGCGAGCCTCCTGCCCTTTGTGGCGCAATTCTAGCATCTTCTCTCGCTCATCTCCAGCCTTATCTGGATTACGGTACTGGATTCCCGCATAAGATAGATAGTTCTTGATTGCTTCCATCATCTGTTTCTTCTCCCTTTTCTAACAAAAAATCAGGACAAGCCTGATTTTGTTTATTCTGCATCTACGACAACATAGCGATTTGGCTCATCGCCCTCAGAATAGCTGGTCACCCCATCTATGCGTGAAATAATGCGATGGATAATCTTGCGTTCGCTATTCGACATTGGATCTGTTTGCTGGCTACGACCTTCCTCCAAAACGCGATTCGCCAATTTTTGAGCGTAGGTTTGCAACACTTCTGCACGATGTTCAACGTAATCATTGACGTTGATTGTAATATAAAAAGTTCTTGAATAACGATTGTAGAGGTAGTTTTGCGCCAAAAGCTGAAGTGCTTTCAATACTTTCCCATGATAGCCGATAATGCGACCAGGCTCATTGGTATCGATTTGAAGATTAATCGTGCGACGATTGTAGTCGCTTGAAATCGTCCCTTCAACATCCATATCATCCACAATGGTTTGGACATAGTTAGCCACTTGAGTTGCTACTTGTTCGATGTCATAACTCGGCTCCACCTTCAAACCTAGATCTTCCAAAGACTGGCTTTCTACCGATTCTGACATAGATACAAATTCTTCACACTCTGCTGGGTCTTCCACTCCAGCATCTCCTGTCTGCAATTCATTTAAAATTGCGATGTGACCTGTTTCTTCTAAAATCGTGCTAGCATGTTTCTCATTTTTCAAGATTTCAGCCTTGATTTCATCAGAAACACCCTGACCTTCCTCTTCTATTTTTTTGATCGCCTCAACAACATGACCAAGATCAACTGTCGCCTCTGTTACTGTCTTAACAGGTTCGTTTTGTTCATTGATCTCTTTCGGAACACCTTTTACAGCTTGTTGATTGGCCTTAATCACAGTCGTCTCACTAATCGCCTCAATATCAACTTGAGCTGGTTTTTTCCCAAATAAGCCTAAAAAACCTTTCTTCTCTTTGGACACGACCTTGATGTGAGTCTTCATTCTCGGAATACCTAACTCTTTCAATCCTTTCTGGATTGCTTCTTCAACAGTTGAACCTGTAAATAATACCATTATCAGATTCCTCCTTATTATTTCGTTTTCTGAGCCTTTTTCTTGGCTTTTCTTTTTCTATTTTCCAAATCTTTTTTAGCTTGTACTTCCGCCTCACGCGCTGCAATAATCTTAAAAGGATTATTTAAGAAGTAGGTTTGCAAAACTTGATAAGCATTGGATACTGCCCAGTACAAGGCTACGCCACTAGGTGAAGAGATGGCAAAGATAAAGATCAGTACAGGCATTCCGTACATCATCCCTGTCATAGCTCCACTTCTTTCAGGCAAAGCCTTATTCGATAACCAACTGCTTAAGAAGGTAAAGACTGCTGCCAAAATCGGAAGGATAAAGCTTGTGTCTACTCCCCCAAGGTTCACCCACAAAAAATGCCCTGTTTTCAAAAAGTCCACTCGAGTCAAGGCTTGGAAGAGAGCCAAGAGAACCGGCATTTGAATCAAAATCGGCCAGAGAGAAGAAGAGTGTTTGACCCCTAATTCTTTATAGACCTTCCGCATCTCCTGATCCAGCTTGGTTCTACTTTCCATATCACGACCTGGATATTGTTCTTGCAGAGCCTTGATGCGTGGTTGAGCCTCTTGCATTTTTCTTGAGGCCACCATCTGAGTCTGAAAGACTGGCAATAAAATCGTCCGGATCAAGATTGTGAAGAGGATAATCCCCACTCCGATACTAATGTCAAAGGACAAGAAGCGGATGATTTCAGCAAAAAAATAGACAAATTTACTCCATATATCTGTAGAATCTGCTGCAACATCGCTTGTCCCACAGGCTGTCATGAAAAATAAGGACAAGCCCAGCAAACTAGTCAACTGTAGTTTCTTTTTCACTCCTAATTCCTTCCCGATAAATCTTTGATAACTTTAATACGTGGAGTAGATTTTTCTCCATTTCTGCATAATCCAAGCCTTCAACCCCTTTTCGAGCAATCACGACAAAATCAACGTTATCAGCTAACTGCTCCCTTACACTTAGCAAAATGTGTCGAATCCGTCTTTTAATTTGATTTCTGGTAACTGCATTCCCTAATTTCTTACTGACGGACAGCCCTACTCGAAAATGACTTTTCTGATTTTCCAATTGGTAGACAACAAATTTACGATTAGCAAAACTTGTTCCATCCGTGAAAATAGCCTTAAAATCTTTCTCTCTTTTTACACGAAAGCTTTTCTTCAAAACTCCACTCCATCTATTAAATTACTACTATTATACCATAAATTTCAAAAAAGCCAATAATGACAAGGTTTTAGACTGTTTTAACAACAAAAAGTTGGGAAAATTTATCTCCCAACTCCTTTTTATTGTATCTTATCTTGTAATTTTATTCAGTTCATCTTACTTTTTCAAGCGTTCAACATCACGAGCGATAACCAATTCTTCATCAGTTGGGATAACCAAGACACGAACTTTAGCAGTTTCTGTTGAGATATCACCTGTCGCTCCAAAGACATTCTTTTCAGGATCCACATCACAGCCAAACCAAGAAATGCCTTCAATAACCATCTGACGAATCGTTACAGAATTTTCTCCAATTCCAGCTGTAAAGATAATGGCATCTGCACCATTCAAAACTGCCAAATACTGACCAATATACTTTTGGATACGATCCACAAAAATCTCATTTGCCAGCTGCGCTTTCTCATCACCCGCACGCATAGCTTCGTGAATATCACGCATATCGCTTGATCTCTCAGAAACACCCAAAAGTCCTGACTCACGATTGAGAATTCGACTGATATCCTCTGGTGTATTAAAGTCATCGGTATGTTGCATTAAATAGGGGATAATTGCCGGATCAATATCACCTGTACGAGTCCCCATCATAATACCACCAAGTGGAGTGAAGCCCATGGATGTATCAACAGACTGACCGCCTTTGACAGCTGTAATAGAAGCACCATTACCAATATGGCAGGTAATCAATTTCAACTCTTCTAGGGGGCGACCTAAAATTTTCGCTGCTTCTCCTGCTACAAACTGATGACTTGTCCCGTGGGCTCCATACTTACGAACTTTATTTTCAGTATAGTATTTGTTTGGAAGAGGGTAACGATAGGCTTTCTCTGGCATTGTTGTATGGAATGATGTATCAAAAACAACAACGCTGGTAATATCTGGAAGCAATTCCTTAAATGCGCGAATTCCTGCTGCGTTGGCTGGGTTGTGAAGAGGAGCTAAAAGTCCCAACTCTTCAACCTTTTCCAAAACATCACCCTCTACCAAGGTTGACTCTTTGAAATATTCACCACCAGCCACAACTCGGTGCCCAACACCAGTTATTTCATCATAACCTTTGATGATGTCAAAACGAATCAGATCATCTAATAAAATTTTAACAGCTTGTGTGTGATCTTCAATATCAAGAATTTGTTGTTCAGAACGGCCGTCGAATTTTACAGTTGAGATAGAGTCCTTCAAGCCAATACGTTCAATCAAGCCTTTCGCTAATACTATTTCTTCTGGCATTTGGTAAAGTTGCCATTTCAAACTCGAGCTTCCTGCATTGATTGCAATTGTTTTAGTCATAAGATGATACCTCTTTTTAAGCGTTTTCATCCATTATAACAAATTCTTGCTTAATTTTCAGTACCTTTGCTCCATTTTTGAAAATTTTCTTTGAATTTCAATAGTGCAGCTGGATCTTGCAGACTGGTCAAAGGATAGACAAATGGTTCTATTTCCTTGTCTCTTTTCTTCTGTAAGACAAAAATACTTTTAGCTTGGCTTGCAGTTGAGAAAATATCCTCTGGCAGAGCGATGATAGCAGCCAGACTCACTTCGTCTTTGAGCCAACCTTTTAACAAATCACTTTGAGGACTGGTCAACAAGTCGCTCGGGGCTAGAAAAATAGCGTATCCGTCTGACTTGAGGTACTTGAGGCCTTGCTCCATCAGCAAATGATGGGCATAGGTATGTTCTTGGCTAGAAGCCACTTGATAGCGTGAAGCGATGGCATCGTCTGGGTAATAGCCGGCAGGCAAGTCACTGATGACCACATCGCTTTCTTTAAGCATTTGCGGACGAACGGCATCACCTTGGACAAATCCTGCCTGCAAACCAATCACATCTGCCATGCTAGCCGCCAAATCAATCAGCAAATCATCCACTTCGACTCCCAAGTAATCCACTTTTTTAGCAAGAGAAGTCAAGAAGGTAGCGCCCAGAATCCCCATGCCAGAACCCATTTCGAGGATGCTAATTTCCTCTTGATCCAGCAACTCTTCCACAATAAGTACCAAGAGGAGGGCAATGGCATCCGGCGTAAACTGGTGATTGGCCTGTAAAGGCTCAGTTTGTCCTGCCTTCATCAAGAGAAACTGGTAGGTCTTGAGCCACTCTTCCTTGCGAAGTGCTAAGCGCTTAAGGGCTTGATTGTTCTCCTTGACCTGCTTTAGCTCAGTCTCGCCATCCAGATAAATGCTGTTTTGCTCTACCAAGGCGTCATAAAAGTTGGTCGCCAAATCACTTTGTATGACTTGGACATTCTCTAGTAAATACGTATAAGCTTGTTCTATTTTTTCAAAATCCATATTCCTATCTTATCAAAATTCCCCTATTTTTTCCATCTGAAGAGAAAAAATCACTGCTTTAGTCAGCGAGTGATTTTTGGGCTATAGTTAAAAAGAGCTCTGCATAATTTCCTAGAAAAAGATCTTCAGCACTGTAAAGAATCTGACTGTCAATGCTCGAAAAACCAAACTGGTCGAGTTTGGTTTCCAGTTCAGCCAATTCAAATCCGTGGTGGTTGGTATCTGTCTTGACAAAATCAGCAATGAGGACTTGTCCATTCTCCCTAAGGTGATGGTGAAACATGGCAAGAGTTGCATCTAGATCAGGCATATGATGAAGAACCCGACTGACAACAATCAGGTCAAATTGCTGCTCCAAAGGATTTGCCAGTAAATCCTGCTCCAAAAACTGGATATTCTTGATATCTTGCTGGTCCGCTTTCAAACGGGCTTGCTCCAGCATTTTCTCCGAGATGTCTACCAGTGTGACAGACTTGACCTGCTTGGCTAGAGGCAAGGCCAATAGGCCTGTCCCACCACCGAAATCCAGTATTTCCTTGTCTGATAGAAGATCAATCTGTTTTTCAACTGCTTGACAAACCAAGTTTGCAAGAAAGATATTTTTGGGCGAATCAAAGGTTTCTGCTTTGTGATTAAAATCGTGTTTCATGCTTTTAGTTTAACACAAAGAAGTTGAATTGACTAGGAATTGGCTTTCTTATCTACCTTATCTTCTGTTTCTTTCTGATTGGTTTGCTCACTTGAGTTGGTAGGTGATTGTTTCTCAGTGTCCTTTTTCTTTTCTTGGGGTTTCATCGAAGGAAAGAGGAATTCATAGTTGCTCTTATTCATTCGAACACTTGTTGCAAAACCTGTTTTCGTATTTTGATAAGTAACTTTTCCTAAGTTAAAGACTCGTTCCCCACTTTCTTGCTCAGCCTTATCTTTGCTTCGTTTAGCCATGGCGAAAGCGACCAACTTCTCTTTGTTTAGGGTATAGTCTTTGTGATGGGCGACTTGCCGATTCAAATAAAACTGCAACAAAAGGCTAAAAATGGCTGCCATAGCGACTGCATATAGGAGAACACCTGCCTTAACTTTTTGATTTTTCCACACGATAGATGAATTCCCTTTCTAAGCCTTTTTGAAATTGGAAGCGAAAGCGAACCAATTGATTTTCCTCTGTGATTTGTGCTGATTTGAGGCCATAAACCATAGGCTGGTAACCCCGTCCACTGCTATCGGTCTTCCGAAAGTCGTCCGATTTAGCCTTCCCCATAGCGATATCCTTGCCATCTTGCTTCACATAGAGGCGATTGCCCTCCACCTTTTCAAACTGCGAACGCTCTAACTCAGTCTCTAGCTGATCCACAAACAAGAGCCACTCCTTTTGCTCGCTTTGTTGCTGGTAACGAACTTCTGAAATGAGGAGCTGACTCATAGCTTGAAAAAGGAGCAAACCTCCGCTAATGACGATAAGGGCAATCAGAGATTCTAAAAGAGTGAAAGCTCTTACCTTACTGCTCTTTAAGATCGAGCAATTTCTCTGAACCATGGTAGACCTCCAATCCTTTTTCACTAGCAAACACCTGGATTTCCACTCCATTTATGTTTACCTGATTTTGCCCTGTTTGCAGAGCCATCTTCGCCACACGCAAGACTTCTTCCTTTTGCAAGATTTCTGCCTCTTCTTGTCTATTTTTCTGAATTTGTCCCAAGAGGAGGGTTGCAATACTGGCAAATACGGCTAGAGCAACTACCGCTTCCAGTAAAATCACTGCCCTAATTTTTTGTTTCCTTAATGCGTTTAATTTTTCCATTTCCTAGATATAATTGATAACGAATCGCTCCTTTGCTGGTCTGAAATTCAACCTTAGCCAGGGACGAATTGCCCCCAGCTCGGTCAAATATAATGCTTTGTCCTGATGGTGCTTGAATCCCTTTAGGAACGGTCAATTTTTGACTGCCATTACTAATCGTCTGCCCATCTAAGTTTAGACTGGTCTTTTGTTGACTAGCTACACTATGCTTTTGAGTTTCACGGTATAGTTCTTCAAATTCCATGAAAAATATCTGCTCTTCCACTGCTGCAAAACTAGACTGGACTGAGCCAGATAAAGCCAAAGCAATGATACTCACAAGTCCCAAAACTAAGAGACTTTCCAGCATAGTAAAGGCCTTAATCTTTAACGGTTTGACTAGTATTTTGTTTATCATGGTATTCTTTATAGGCCTTGGCTTGCTCTGCTGTGATGCGACCGTCCGCCTGTAATTTACTTAGACTAGCATCTTCATTTTTATCCAGACGATAGAGTTCTGCCTGGCTTTCCACCACCTTGACAACGGCAGCTTTTCCTTTATCATTAACCGCATCCTTTTGCTTGGTTAAATTTGGTACAAAGAGTAAGAGAAGAACGCTGATAATCAGAAGGACCACCAACATCTCTACCAGAGTAAAGGCTTTCGCCTTGGCTTTTTTCAAATTTGTCATAAGTTTTTTCATTTTAAAAATTTACCTCCATATTTTGATACATGGGCATGAGCATTGCCGCATAAAGTAAAACGATAATCAGGGCCACAAAGATAAAGACCAGTGGCTGCACCAAATTCATGGTGCGGTTAACTCGGGTAAAAAAGGCTTCCCAAGTCTTTTCAGCATAGATTTCCAACTCACTCCCCAGCTTGGACTTGACTTCCCCATACTCGATGATGAGACTCAACTCCTTTTTAAAGAAGGGATAGGTCGCTATGGTTTGAGAAAATTCGCGGCCATTTTGTAGGGCTTTAGCCAGATTTTGACCGATTTCTTTAAAGAGCTGGGAGCCTTGTTCCTGCATGATCTGAAAAATCTGCATCAGCTCCATCCCCTGCGAAATCATATTGCCCCATTCACGCGCGTAATAGGCCGTCAGATATGTCTGGACAAAGATTCCTAGAAAGGGAATCCGCGCTAACATCGAGAAGAACCGCATCTTGGAACTTCTTTTGTAGAAAGTGAGGGCTAAAAGTAAAGATAGAGAGCAAACCAACACTAGCCCCAGAAAAATTTGTGGCAGATTGCCAATGATTTGGGTGGCAATATTGCTACTGTCCAGTTGAGGCAGCAAATAGTTTCTCAATCCCAGCATGATTAGCAGGAGAAATCCCAGCAAAATCAAAGGATAAGTCGCCACTTCAATTAACTTTTTCTTGACCTTGGACAAATTATCCAGATATTCTTCTATCTTTCCCAGACTCAGATGGAGATTTCCATGAACTTCAGCTAAAGATAATTGGGTCACAATAGCACTTGAAAAACCCAAACTGTTCATCATCTCTGAAAAGGATTTCCCTTGGGACAAGCCTTGGTGCATCTGAGTCACATAGTCCTTTTCCAGCAAGGCACTTCTACTCAAGAAAGAAATAATTTCCACCAAATGAAAACCACTGGAGAAAAGATTATGAAACAAGGTGATGATTTTCTTCTGCTTAGCTGTAGCTAATTTTTTCCGTTTCAGCCTGAAGACTTGTGATACGTCCATCTTTAAGAAGCTGGTCAATCTGTTCATTCCAGCTAGTTGGCTGGTGTTCTTGATAGTCTTGGTTTGCAAAGTCAAGGATTCCTCCTCCCCCGATTAATCTCTGGTAGCAGACACCTTGTAGGACAACTGCTAACTCCTCCTCCGTCACACCCAACTCCAGAAGGCGTTCATAAACACCTCGGATACTCTTGGCATGAATGGTTGAAAAGACTGTCGCCCCTGTCAAACTGGCTCTAACTACTGCACGCGCCGTCTCGCTATCTCGAATTTCACCGATAATCAAGAGGTCAGGACGATGCCGGAGAGACAGTTTGATCAGATTTTCATAAGTCAGTCCAATCGCCTCATTCAACTGCAATTGCAACATCTCTTCTTGCTTGATCTCGACAGGGTCTTCGATGGACATAACCTGTTGTCCCTTAAAAAGGGATTTTGCCAATTCGTGCATCAGCGTCGTCTTGCCACTTCCGACTGGACCTGCAAATAGATAGAGGCCCCTTTGCCTGTATTGCTTGCCCAGTTCTCCAATATCCTGAAACCAGAAATGCAGATCCTGCTCCTCATCGTGTAACAAACGAATGACCAAGCTCTCATGTCCCCGATAATCTCCCACGGTGGACAAACGCAGTGAAGAAACCTTTTCGTCATACTGATAATCACAAGAACCCAGCTGACTGCGACGCTTTTCTCCTACATTCATCCCAGCCACAAACTTGAAATGACTAATCACAGCGGCTAAAACATTAAACTCATAGGAGTCAACTAAACACCTCTCATCACCAATTCGCATATGAAGTTCATAAGTAGCTTCCTTGGGAATGAAATAGATATCCTGAGCTCTTTTTTTCTTAGCAGTAGCAATAATTTTCTGTGCAATTTCTTGTACCATACCGCCCTCCTTATCTAACTATTCGCAAAAAAATAAAAAAAGCAACTTCAAAAGTTACTTTTTTATCTCCATTTCATACGGCAAGAACGGTGTTTTTCTTGACCTGTTTGTTTTTCATAGCCTGGACGTAGCTTTTCATCGGGGATGACTTGCTCATCCTGTAAAAGTGCCAAAGAATGGTACTGTTGCAAATACTCATCACACTCATCACACCAGCGTTGGTCAGCAGGATCCCAAAAAATAGTCATCAAATCACTCCGACTCTTATAAAGAGGATTCTTCTTTTCCAGCTCAAACCAGCATAACTTATAATATTTTAGAGCATCATAATACTTGTCAAAAGATTGACTCATGATGACATCTTCTTCCCAACCTTCTATGAACCACCACGGTTCAAAATCCCCATACATTTCTATAACACGATACATTCTTACTACTTCCTTTGTATCGTATATTATATCTAATTTTTTAATACAAGAAAAGGATTTTGCTTGTTTCCCCCATTAGCAATTTCTTTAATCCTATTATTTTCATCTGATAATAAAAATAGGAGTCCTTTATTGACCCCTATTTTTTATCTTCTTAGGCTTGATAACGTTTCACACCATCCAGGTAGGTTGCTACCAATTCCAAATCTTTATCTAGTACGATAAAGTCAGCGTCGTAACCTTCACGGATTTGACCACAGACATCATCGATGTGAACAGATTTTGCCGGGTTGAGGCTAGCCATCATGACCGCTTCATGCGGATTCGCAATACCCCATTCGACAACATTTTTCAAACCATCTTTGAGTTTGAGGATAGAACCTGCCAAATTTCCTGTAGATTTGAGGCGAGCAGTTCCATTAGCAACTACTACCGGGAATTCTCCCAACATGTAGTCGCCGTCTTCCAAGCCACCAGCTGTCATACAGTCTGTGATAAGGGCAATATTCTCAGTTCCTTTTTGCTTGAGCAAAATGTCACAGGCCTTTGGATCCACATGGTGACCGTCACAAATCAATTCTGCGTAAGTATGTGGTAACTCATACATGGCTCCCACCATACCGAGCTCACGGTGAGTCAACCCACGCATTCCATTGTAGGCATGTACCCAAACGCTTGCTCCAGCATCGACTGCTTTTTTAGCTTCATCAAAAGTAGCATTGGAGTGTCCAAGAGCAACAGTCACTCCTTCGCCCGTAATCGTACGAACAAAGTCTTCTACACCTTCACGCTCTGGCGCAAGGGCGATTTTATTGAGCAAGCCATTGGCAGCTTTTTGCCAAGCACGAAACTCATCCATGCGGGGGTCTTTCATATAGGCAGGGTTTTGAGCTCCTTTGTATTTCTCTGTGAAATAAGGCCCTTCAAAATAGATCCCACGAATCTTGGCTCCACTTGCTTCCTGGTAACGAGCACCGATATTTTCAGTTACCGCAAGCAACTGCTCGTAAGAGGAAGTCAACGTCGTTGGCAAGAAGCTGGTAACACCCGTGCTAAGCAACCCTTCACTCATGGTATGAAGGGTTCCTTCGATGTTATTGTCCATGACATCGACACCACCAAATCCATGAATATGGGTATCCACAAGTCCTGGGGCAATGCTATAACCGGTATAGTCAATCACCTCAGCGCCATCAGGAATCTGTTCTACATGTTTACCAAACTTGCCATCCACAAGTTCCAAGTAACCGCCACGACGAACTCCGTGTGGGTAGAAAAACTGATCCGCTTTAATATAATTAGGCATAATGATAACCTCCTTGATAGATTGATTCTAGAATTTATTATGTCAATTACATTATAAACCTTTCTTTTCCATTTGTAAATGGTATAGACCTATTTTTCGTGGATATTTTAAAAGAGCTGGATTTCTCCAACTCTTTAATTTTATTTTGATTTTACAGGCAGTTCTTGAGCAGCCTTAACAGCAGCTGCAATCGTCTCTGCGTAAAGTTTAGCACCTTCTTCAATCATGTTGCTATCATTCCCAAAGTGGACTTGATCGGTTCCAGCCCAGATTTCAGGGTGCCCCTTAGCAACCTTATTCCAGTCAGCGATGCTCACGTAAGGATTCTTTTCAGCTAATTCCCGTGCATAAGCCGCATACTGCTCCACTGATTTGTAAGTCTCCTTGCTCTTGTCACCTTCATAAGGAGTTACAAGAATCAGATGGTGGCCTTTGGGGAGGTTTTTAACTATCGTATCTAAGTCATCTTTGTAATTCTCTGGTCCGTTTACACCCGTTGCAATGACAACTGTTTTTAGAAGTACCTTGTTCTGGCTGTTATTGAGCATGATGTCATTGGCTTGCTTGGTCGTCCGACTAACTTGAGCGTTGATATTTGCTTCAGGAAGGGCCTCTTGTAAGGCTGTATTAGCACGCAAGGCTACCGAATCTCCAATCAGACTCGTTCCCTCAGAAATTCCAAGTCGGCTAGCCTCTGCTTGCTCAGCAAGAGTCTTTGTTTGTCCTATATTGGTCTGTGCTTGCTTGAAACCATTGACCATCAAGTCTGTCTCAAAAGCTCCAACTTGGGGAGCCACAGCTATGATAATCAAGGTAATTAAGGAAAGAACACCAACACCACTAGCACTAATTGGTTTAATATGAGGTAATCGACTAATTTTCCGTATTAAAGGATTGGTCTTACCGGCAATCAATGGCTCAATAATATAGAAGGATAGGATAGCAAAGAAATAAGAAAAGATGATTGTCAGAATAACAGCAGGCAGATTACTCATCAACTGAGAAAAGATAATATAAAAAGGCCAGTGGAAGAGATAAACCGCGTAGCTAGTATCCGCTAAAAATGTAATTATCCGAGGTTCTTGTATCTCAGGCGTTTTCTCATGCAAGACACGCGCAGCAAAAATCATAGTCACTGCCGCTAAACTTGCCAGTAAGAAGCCAAATAAGTACGCAAACAGGTAGGTGAACTTGACAAAGAAAGTCAAGAGCACTAACACCAAAAGCCCCGCAGCAAACACCAGTAGATTTTGACGAAGATCCCATGTCCGATCAAATTGCTTTACTAAATCGCTCGTCTGACGAACACCCACAACTGTCGCCAAAATGCTTCCTAAAAAGAAGGGATAGACATGAGTCAAACTTGAAAAGTAGACAGACGAATAGGAACTAGCCATGAGACTACCAATAAACATAGAGAAGAAGCTAAGGATAAATACTCCAGCAGACAGGAGAAAGACGGTTCCTCTCAACTGACTACTAGATTTTGATCGTTTCGATAAGAACCAGACAGCCAAGCCCCAAAGGATGTAGTAGTGAACCTCAACAGCCAAACTCCAGTTATGAACAAAGAGGTGGGGAATGAACTGAGATTCGTAACTGCCCCCCGTAAGCATTTCATAGAAGTTGGTCACAAAGCCGAAAACTCCAGCAATCTGACCGCCAATACCTGCAACATAGTCTTGACGAACTAAGAGGGTAAAGGGCATGGTCACCAAAACCATTAAAACCACAGGTGGCACGATACGGTAAAACCGTCTCTTAAAAAAGCCCAGCAAATCAATCTGGCTTTTCTTACCAAACTCTTCCAATAGGAGAGAGGTAATCAAGAATCCTGAAAATGTGAAAAAGACATCTACCCCAAAGAAGCCTCCAGGAAAGATGGTCTGAAAGAAGTGGTACAAAAGCACCAAAAGTAAACCTGTAATCCTAATCAAGGAAAACCATTTAATACGCATACGAGTCTATTCTCCATTAAATTAGGAAGTAAAACACCACCTAATTTTCATTCCATTATACTCCCTATTCTATCAAAAAAAGAAGAAAAATCCTAAGAGAAAACTTAGGATTTTGGCATTCTAATTTTACACTTTAAAAATTGCGCCCTGACTTATTGTAACCATATTTTTCCACAAAATACTCACGGAATTCCAAGAGATTGTCATCCATGATGGCTTGACGGACCTGCTTCATCAGATTGAGCAAGAAGTAGAGATTGTGGTAGCTAGTCAAGCGGATACCGAAGGTTTCGTCAGCCTTGAGCAAGTGGCGAAGGTAGGCGCGTGTGTAGTTCTTGCATGTATAGCAATCACACTCAGGATCCAGTGGCGTAAAGTCTTCAGCGAATTGGGCATTCTTGACAACCAAACGACCTTGGCTGGTCATACAGGTGCCATTACGAGCGATACGAGTCGGCAAGACACAGTCAAACATATCCACCCCACGAATAACTCCATCGATCAAGCTATCTGGCGCTCCCACTCCCATCAAATAGCGAGGTTTGTTTTCAGGAAGGAGTTGTGTTGTGAAGTCCAAGACCGCATTCATCTCTTCGTGGGTTTCTCCTACTGCTAAACCACCGATAGAGTAGCCAGGGAAATCCATGCTGACAAGGTCGTGAGCTGACTGACGGCGAAGGTCTTCAAATCCCGCTCCCTGCACAATTCCAAACAAACCTTGGTCATGTGGACGACGGTGAGCCTTCAAACCACGTTCAGCCCAACGACTAGTACGCTCGATGGATTTCTTAACGTAGTCGTAAGGTTGGTAAAACTGAGGACATTCATCAAAAGACATCATGATGTCTGAGCCTAGATTGTTCTGAATAGAGATGGCTTTTTCTGGCGATAGGAACATCTTGGAACCATTGAGATGGTTTTTAAAGGTTACCCCTTCTTCTGTGATATTTCGACTATCTGCTAGGGAATAAACTTGAAAACCACCACTATCCGTCAGGATTGGCTGGTCCCAATTCATAAACTTATGAAGACCGCCTGCGCGTGCGATGAGTTCATCTCCTGGACGAAGCCAGAGATGATAGGTATTAGAGAGGATAATCCCTGATCCCATCTCCTTCAATTCTTCAGGCGACTGGGTTTTAACAGTGGCTTGGGTCCCAACTGGCATAAACATAGGTGTTGGGAAGGTACCATGCGGAGTGATGATTTCTCCCAGACGAGCTCCTGTGTGTTTTTCCTTCTTAATCAAACGGTATTTGATTGGTGAGTCTGACATTTTCTACCTCCGAAGCTGGGAAAGACAGTCCCAGTTCATACTTTGTGCCCAAAGGCATACTGTATGATTTTATCAAAAAAACCAGGAACTGTCACGAACTATGGTATAATGAAAGAATGAAATACCCAAAAATTGATTTAAAAACCATTCGTCTGCAGACTAGGAACTTTCAGGCTGAAAATCCCCGCCTCTTTCTTGTCTATCTCCTTCCTAGTATGCTGGTCATCTTGTCAGGCTTTCTCAACCCCTTAGCTCGTCTCCAAGAAAGTGTTTTAGAGCAATCCTTTTTCAGCATGCTGGCACAGGTGCTCCAAGCCTATCTCTTCCCGCTAGTGGTTTCCTTTATGAGCACGATTTTTCTAGCAGGTGCTGCTTTTGCGACACTCCGACTCCTCAAGGATCCTGATACGGAACTCTCAGTAAAATCAAGCCTGACCCTCTTTGCTGAAGAGCGCTTCTCACAAACCTTTCTAACCCTGCTCCTCAAACGTTTCTACCTTTTTTTATGGAGCATTCCAAACTTAGTAGGCGTTTATTTTCTCTTTTATAGCAATCTATTGGCTAGGAGATTTGTTGCCCTACATCCTGAATTTCCAAAATTAGACCTCTCGTCGGTTGAAACAGATCAGTTCCTTATGACCTTTGGGCTCTACTTCTTCGCGAGCCTCATCTTGATGATTGTGGGGAACATCCTCTACGTTCCGCAACATTATGCTTACTCGCAGGTAGAATTCCTCCTCTGCGACACTCTGGATTTAGGAGAGGCTAAACCAAGCCAAATCCTGAAAACCAGCCGTTTCTTGATGAAAGGTTACAAATTTCAGCGTTTTGTCCTTGACTTACAACTACTCCCTTGGTACTTCCTCAACTGGATTACTTTTGGAATTGCTAGCTTTTCAATCCTTCCCTATATCCAAAACAATCACATCTTCTTTTACAGAGCCCTACTAGCCCGTAAACGTCGAAATGGATAAGAGCATACAAAAACCAGCGTCCTGAACGACGCTGGTTTTCTTATTTCAAAAGCAACATACTCAGCAGAGTCAAAATAGCAGGCCCACCTTGCTTTAGAATAATCTTCTTGTCTGCTGTCAGAGAACCGTAGGTCGCTGCACCAAGCACAAATAAAACAAAGATGGTCACCATTTCCAAACTTTGTGAGAAATAAATCCCGTACAAGAGAAAGACACCTATCAAGGCATTATAAATCCCTTGGTTTTTAAACAGTGAGGTGACAGAGGGTCTAGTCAACTCTTCCTTGTCCATATTAAAGACTCGGCTGGTTGCATCTGATTGGGTTGCCATACTCTCCAAATAAAAGATATAAAAATGTTCGAGGGCAACAAGGGTTGCTAAAATAGTAGTAATGATTGACATCGTTTTCTCCTTAAAATTCTATTTTTTCTAGACCTGACACTAGTTTCGTCAGTAAAGTTGTTAGCTCTTTCTGCTCGGCTGTCGATAAGATGCTCTCCATCTGTTCCTTCACTCGCAAATGATGTTTAGGCGGACTGACTAAGAGTTGATTCTTGGCTTCTTGGGTTAATTCAACTAAGACTTCTCGCTGATGGGCCGGATTACGCTTGCGACTGACATAGCCCTCTGACTCTAGTATCTTAAAATGACGGGTCAAGGCCGCCTGGTCGATTTGCAACTTCTCCTGAACGGCAATCTGGTTGCAGGGTGACTGCTGCAGTAAAAACTGCAAGATTTGATAGCGGGTCAAACTAATTCCCAATTGTTTCTCAAAAAGTTGAGTGATCATCTGATCTGTTAAATGGAGCTGGTACAGTAAGTCGTTAATTTTTTTCATTTCTACCTCCTTGCGTACACTTGATTTATCAACTATTGACTTATCAAGTATATTACAGAAAGATTAAAAACGCAACTATTTTGCTTACTCACGAAAAATAGCCTCTTGGTTTCAATCCCAAAAGGCTATTATTTCTATATTCTAGATAAAATCCAGCACTAACCTACCAAATCTGTTCGAAGGATTTCTCCCTCTTTATCAATGACAACTTCGATGGCATGGCCTGCAAAAATTTCCTCGCTGTCATCATAGTAGAGAGTCAATTCCCCGTCTTCGTTGATCGATAGTTCACTCAAGGAAAGAGAGTTGGTAAAATACTCTTCTGTTAACTCCACATCATTTTCATCTGAATCTATCCAGTCTTGAGCTGTTTCCCACAGTTCTTTGACAATATAGCCTTTAATCCGAGTATCTTGAACTTGGAAAGTTCCCATAAATTTCTTTAGATCATCAAAAGAACTTGGAGGGAGACTTTCATCTGCACTCGCAGCAAAGATAGCATGAATCTTACCACCCTCGTAAGTGATAAATCCTTCAAACCAAGAATAGGCTCTGTTTAAGGTGAATTCGCCAATATCGTCTTGAATGATGACCGGTTTTTGATAGGTTTCAATCAAGGTCTCTAACCTAGAGTCTGAGGATTGGTCATCTAGGTATTCCAGCAAGTGGTAGCAGTTATTAGCTACTTCTGACATATATGGCTCTAACTCCATGAAGGGGCGTTTTTGACATTTGATATGATGAATTTTGTAGGGTTCAAAACTAAAGCCCCATCTCTTTTCTTCAAATTCCTCAGGAGTCAATACCCATTCCAAACGTCCCTCACGTTCAGAGAATTCCTGGGTTGCAACATTGACACTAGCTTTAAAATGAACGGACGGCATTTTACAACCATCTTTTAAAGAAGCGGCCCCAGTTACATTTTGGAGGGTAAAAATCAAGAATTCGACAATTTCACCACAAAATTCCTCTTCAAAATCATCTCTTGTTTTCTCAAATGGAGTTTTTAATCGATTTGTCATTCACTTCATCCTTTCTCTCTATGCTTAAAAGCGTTAGTATAGTTTTGTATCCGCTTACATTTTAACATGTTTTAGATTTTATTTCACTTATTAATACTATTTAACACAAAAAGAAGTGGAAACTCAATCAGTTCCCAACTTCCATTTTAATGATTAGTTCATTGAAACGTGAACGTGGTCATAGTGGTTTTCAGTTACGCTACCACGGTCTGGCATTGGATTCCACGTGTAGGCTGGTCCATATTTGCTATCGTATGGAGCGTAGAAACGTTGCTTCCAGATGATGTAGTTGATACCACGGCTAGCCATATTTTTGACTGCATATTCTGCAATTTGATTTCCGAGCGCTGAACTCACTGGAACCATAAAATCGATGGCCAAACCTTTACCATGGTCACCACTGTCACCAGGACGGTAGCCACTAAAGGATGTAATCCGAAACAAGTTGGCTACTTCTTCTTTAAAGGCTGCCGTCTGTGGTTGAAGACCTGCATTTTCAGAATTAGCTACAGCAAGTCCTGCATAGTCAGGAGCCGCTGGAGCTGAATAAGTTCTTGAAGGAGTTTGGCTTTGCTCTGCTTGATAAGTCGAAGTTGCAGTGTCAGAAGTTGCTGTTGATGCTGCTGTACTTGTTCCTCTTGTATCAGCAGGTGTTTCAGTTGCTGGCGCAGCTGCTACTGGTGCTTCTGCTGGAGTCGTTTCAGCTGTTTCTTCAACTACAGGTGCTTCAGTAGATGGTATCTCTTCAGCAGCGGTCGCTGTCTCAGAAACTTCTGAACTTGGTGCTACTTCTGTTGGTTTTTCAGTCTCTGTTGCACTTGGTACTTCCTCAATTGGTTGAGAAAGGTCTTCCACTTGAACTGTTTGCTCATCGACTGTCACTTGGTTGGTCGTCAAATCAGCAGTCGCAGTCGTCACTTCTTCACTAGAATCCGCTTGAGGAGTTTGGATTTCAACTTCCGTCACCTCTTCTGCCTCATTGACAGTTGTAGTGAGGACAGTATCTGGGAAAATCAAGTCCATATTGGTGATTTTGTTCAAATTAGCAAGAACGGTCACATCTACTCCCAAAGCTTCTGCAATGGTGCTCAAAGTATCACCATACTGTACTGTATAGCTTGTTTTGTTGTCCGTTTTAGTCAAATCGTTTTTGATTTGCTCAACGGTACGAGCAGTCCAAAGGATCTCCTCTGCTTGAGTTGCCAAAACTGGGGCAAGAGACAAGGCTACTGTTGAGGCTAAAATAATTCTTTTCTTCATTCTTTCCTATTCCTTTCAAATGAGTACCTGTCTATCATAACACAAAAAAAGCAGAAAAAAAGCCCTCTCGGGCCTATTTAACAGAACTGTCTATTCCTTGTAACAAACTCGATTACTTGAAATAGTTTGTTAGGTTTCTGTCACGCAACTGACAAAATTTTTTTATTCCTCAGCTTCAAAAATGCGAGGAATATCTGCTAATTCTTGAATCCTTTGATTCCCTTCATAAGACGACTCTAAAAAGTTGATGCTTTGAAGACCGCTATTCTTGGCAAATTCCACATCCAAAGTCCGGTCTCCTATATAGTAGGTGTTCTCAGGATCCAACTCATACTTGTCTAGCAGATAGGTCGCCGCTTCTGGACTGGGCTTGCGCGCAAAGCCACTCTGACTGGTTAAAATCTCTTTGAAATAGGATTCCAACCCCAAGTCTCTGAGAATGGTATGAGCATTGTCTCCCTTATGAGTATAGACAAACTGCTGAATCCCTGCTTGGTCTGCCCAAGCTAGCACTTCACGCGCACCTGGCATCAAAACTACCTGAGTATTCTTCTCAGCCAGACTTTGGGCACGCACCTGATTGAGCACTTCCGCATCCAGGTTTCTCTCTTCTGCCACCTGCTCCAGCAAATCCTGCACTGAGTACCTGAGGATAAACTCTCTCACTTTTTCCTTATCATAAGGAATAGAAAACTGAGCAAAGGTCTGCTCAATCCCTGACAAAATCGCTTCGTAAGAGTCCAATAAAGTCCCGTCCAAATCCCAAATAAAAGCTGTTTTTTGCATCTCCTATCCTTTCAAGCTCATATAACGCTGGTAACGGTAGCGTAGAAATAACCAGCGAAAACCATTATCCAAGAGAGTCCCTGACCAAATACCAGGCAAGCCCCAACCAAGAACAATCCCCATCAGATATCCTGTTCCAATGCGGATACACCACATTCCTATACTTGTTGCATAAAAGGGAAGGCGAGCATTCCCCAAACCCTGCCAAACTGCAGTATAGATGACTGTTCCTATCGTCATAGGAGTACCTAGTAGAGAGAACAGTGCCACCAAAACACTCGCCTCGACTGCTACAGGGTCCGTCGTATAGAGATGAGTCAGTGGTGTCCCTAAGGCATAGATACTGAAAGTTAAGGGAAACATGAGAAGCAGAGAAAGCCAAAAGGTTTGTTTGCTCAAACTAACGACTCTTTCCCAATTATCCTCTCCAACTGCTCGAGCTACCTGCATGACTGTTGCCGTAGCGACGCCAAAGGCAGGCATATAGTTAAACTGGGTCAAGACTTCTCCGACTGCATTCCCCGCTACTGCCTCCGTCCCAAAAGAAACAACCAAGGCAATGATGACGACGTCTCCAGCTCGCATCATGAGACGTTCCCCTGCCGCTGGCAAAGCCAAGGTCAATAGTTCCTTATCTAGACCAAAAGACGGTTTCTCAAAAGGCAGCTTTAATTGCGACAACAAAATCACAAGACCGACCAAGCGAGACAAGATGGTCCCCCAAGCAACACCCGCTATGCCCATATCAAGGACAAAAATAGCTAGACTTGAAAAAAGAATATTCAAGGCGTTGGATAAAAGACTAACATAGAGAGGTAGACGCGGATTATGCGTTGCACGAATCAAGGCACCTAGACTAGTCATCAAGCCCAAGAGAACAATTGATCCGCCTACCAAAGATAGGTAGAGTCCACCACTCTCAGCCACCTCCTGCTCAGTTCCCAAAAGTCCTATCATCTCTTGCCCAGCAAAAAGCGATAAGGCGCCTAAAAGTGCACTCAGCAATAGGGTTATCTTGAGAGCCTCTGTCACGTGATAAGCCAGCTTGGACTGATCTTTCTGCCCCAAACTTTTTGAAATAACGCTGGAAATAGCAGCTCCCAGAGCGATAAAAATCGCCTGGTAAATCGTGATAATATTGCTAGCCACTGAAACACCCGAAATAGCGATTAAGCCCAAGTGGGCAACCAAGTAACTGTCCACCATCCCCATGAGCATCTGCAAAAAGTTTTCGCCCATAGCGGGCAAGGCAATATTGAGAATATCCTTATTTTTCTTAAACAATCCTTCCCCCTGATGAAAAGAAACTCAGTTGGTTTCCCAACCGAGTTTACTTCCTCTGTCTTAAAGTCCTAGATAAGTCTCCACCGCTGCTTGCATGTCAGCAGCTGCCACTGTTGTTTTATGACGAACTGGAGCTGTTTCAAGGCCATCAACCGCTGGTGGCACTGCCACTCCTGAAATGTCATGTAATTGAGCCAAGGCTTCAAAGTCAGTCAAGCCTGCTTTTCCTGTTACCGCTTCTACGGCAACCACTGGGAACTTGTAAGGACTAGCTGTTGAAGCAATCACTGTCTTAGTCGCATCGCCAGTAGCCGCTTGGTATTTTCTATAAACAGCTGAGGCAACCGCCGTATGTGGATCCTCGATGTAGGCATCTGTTTGATAAACACGTTTAATTTCTGTCGCGGTTTCTTCCTCAGTCGCATACTCAGCTGCAAAGAGTTCCAGAATCGCTGCATCAAAGTCTGTCAACTCATATTGTCCTTGCGTGTTCAAGGCATTCATGAGTTCAGTTGTCTTAACCGCATTATTCCCCAAAAGATGGAAAATCAAACGCTCCAAGTTTGAAGATACTAAGATATCCATAGATGGGCTAGTCGTTACTTTAAACTCACGTTTCTTATCGTAAACACGTGTTTTAAAGAAGTCTGTCAAAACATTGTTGTCATTTGAAGCACAGATTAATTTGCCAACCGGAAGACCGATTTGTTTAGCATAAAAGGCAGCCAAGATATTTCCAAAGTTTCCTGTCGGTACTGTGAAGTTGACCTTTTCACCAGCCACAATCTCACCAGACTTGACCAACTGAGCGTAGGCATAAACATAATAAACAATCTGTGGCACCAAACGACCAATGTTCATAGAGTTAGCTGATGAAAATTGCAGTTTATTGGCAGCCAATTTTTCACGAAGAGCTACATCGTTAAACATATGTTTCACATTTGTTTGTGCATCATCAAAGTTTCCATCAATAGCGATAACATGAGTATTGTCGCCAGTCTGAGTAGTCATTTGCAACTCTTGCACCTTGCTGACACCATCCTTTGGATAAAAGACGATGATCTCAGTACCAGGCACATCGGCAAACCCCGCCATAGCAGCTTTTCCAGTATCACCAGATGTCGCTGTCAAAATGACGATTTTGTTCTCTAAACCATGCTTTTTAGCGGCTGTCGTCATAAAGTATGGCAAGATAGATAAGGCCATATCCTTAAAGGCAATCGTTGAACCATGGAACAATTCCAAGTTGTATTGCCCATCCAGTTTCACCAATGGCGCAATAGCTGGAGTATCAAACTTGCTATCGTAGGCATTGTTGATACAGTAGTCCAACTCCTCAGCCGTAAAGTCATCTAAAAATGCTGATAAAACTAATTTAGCCACTTCTTGGTAAGAAGCATCTTTTAATGTTTCAAAGTCCAAATCCACCTTTGGATAAGTAAGTGGTGTAAACAGACCACCATCCATCGCCAAACCTTGCAAAATAGCTTGGCTGGCAGTTACTGTATTATTGGCATCACGTGTTGATTGATAAACTAATGTCATGAATCTCTATCCTTTATCTATAGTCTCTTCCATTATATCATGATTTTTCAGAAAATTCTCCCTTTATAAGAGAAATTATAATCCCAATTCTTTCTTCAAAGGCTCTAAATAAACCATTTCTTGCTTATCTCTTTTCTCCAGTCCCTCCTCAGCTAGGGTGAGTAAGTCTTTAGAAAACTCGAGAATCGCAGCTTCTTCCTCATCTGTGAGTTTTTTCTTAGAAAATTGCCGTCTCAATGGCTTGTAATCACGTCCAAATATGATAAAAAATGGAGCCTTTTGCAAATAAGTTTCTAATTGATCTAAATTAACCAACAATCCCAAGTGAAAGGCAGCAGAAGCAAAAGTCCTATCAAGCGGCTGAGTACACACACTACGAAACTCAACTGTTCCTCGAGTCGTTAAGTCTTGGTACTGGTAACTACGATGAGTTTGGAAATCCTCCTCCTGAGGATAAAGAAGAATCTCTTCCCCATCAAGAGCGAAGGCATGAATTTCCGGGGTTCCTAAGTAATCTTTTGCTCGAATTGGATAAAAATAATAGGTTTCACCATCCCGTTCCGCAGTAAAAATCGCAGAGTGATCCAGATAATCAAAAAAATCATTCTCATCTTTGAAGAGTCTGGCATTAACACCTACATTCTCTGGATAGATACCATGCATGGATTCTTCCCAAAAAATATCTCTTGAAATTTTAGTATCCCAGTCTGCCCCTGAAAACTCAGAATTGGCAAACAAATAAGCTTTTGCTGCTTCAATTTGCGTAAAAGCATTGATAACACGCAAGTAGTTAGACTTTGAAACGTCCAGTTGAACTTGACTTCCACAGATAAAAGCACCATATTGCGGGTAATCATGTAAATCTGACCTTAGAACTGTTCTGCTCAACTTCAAATAATTCATTAACATTTGATAACGTGCATAAGCAACAGGTTGATTCTCATTCTTCTCCCAGTATGGATGGATTCCAGAGCCAACTATAGCATGATTTGCTTCCCCAAGTTTTTTCTGAATCAAATCAATGTAGGCTCTAAAACGCTCTTCAACCTCTTGAATAGTTTCCGCCCTACCGAAGGCAAACTCGATAGTTGTATAGGAGACTTCGAATAAGATAGTATCTTGGCTAACTGGATCTTGCAACTGAATTGGATTTCCAAAGTCATCTACTTTTTCGATAGTAAAACCCAGAACTGATGGTAAATACCGAAAGAGATCCTTTACAACCTCACTATATGTAGCATTCCCCTCTAAATTGATAACAGGATACTCCAGCTCAATTCCCACAAATAAATCAGGCTTCTCTTTCATATTTTCTAAATAGCGCTTCTTAAGCAAGTCAACCGAACGAGACATTAACCACCAAACTCTTTCATAATCTACATAAAATGTGAATAAGTAATATTATACCAAAATTCCTTTCAAAAACAATTAGAATGTCACTCAAAAATAATTATTGAGCCTTTATAACACTTTAAAAAAGATAGAATTTAGTAGGAAATCATAATCACTCGTCTATGTCCTGATCCCCAAAAGTTAGACAGAAAAAATCTAACTTTTGGGGTGTTTTATTATGAAATTGAATTATGAAGATAAAGTTCAAATCTATGAACTAAGAAAACAAGGAATCAGCTTAAAGCGTCTTTCAGAAAAATATGGAATTAATCTTTCAAATCTTAGATACTTAATCCGGTTGATTGATCGTTACGGAATAGAAAGTATCAAGAAAGGGAAAAACCGTTACTATTTCCCTGAATTAAAGCAAGAAATAATTGATAAAGTTCTGCTGGAAGGTTGTTCACAAAGAAGTGTTTCTCTCGAATTTGCACTTCCAAGTAGTGGAATGCTTCCAAATTGGCTGGCACAATACCAACACGATTCTTATCATCGATTCCTAAAAAGTAAAGGAATTCACGCATCCATGTCACGCAAGGGCAACAGCCCCGACAACGGTATGATGGAGTTCTTCTTCGGTATTTTGAAATCAGAAATGTTTTATGGATATGAGAAGATGTTTCAGTCGCTTGAAGATTTGGAGAAAACCATTGTAAACTACATCGATTACTACAACAACAAACGAATTAAAGTCAAACTAAAAGAACTTAGTCCTGTACAATACAGAACTAAATCCTTTACTTAATTAATTGTCTAACTTTTGGGGGCAGTACAATAGCGGGTGGTTTAGTTGTCTCGCACCTTACGTAGCGAGACGGACTAATAGTCACATAACAAAAAAACAAGGTCTTAAAACCTTGTCTTCATTACTATACCGGCGGCCGGGGTCGAACCGGCACGTCCTTGCGGACACTGGATTTTGAGTCCAGCGCGTCTGCCAATTCCGCCACGCCGGCAAATAGTAACTGGGGTAGCTGGATTCGAACCAACGCATGAGGGAGTCAAAGTCCCTTGCCTTACCGCTTGGCTATACCCCAATAATATAAAATAGGCGAGTGATGGGGATCGAACCCACGCATGCCAGAGCCACAATCTGGTGTGTTAACCACTTCACCACACCCGCCATAATCTTATTAACACGGGCAGTAGGAATTGAACCCACACTGAAGGTTTTGGAGACCTTAGTTCTACCTTTAAACTATGCCCGTATCCATGGAAGGGGAGGGATTCGAACCCCCGAACCCGAAGGAGCGGATTTACAGTCCGCCGCGTTTAGCCACTTCGCTACCCTTCCTAGTCATAAGTATATGGCGCGAGACGGAATCGAACCGCCGACACATGGAGCTTCAATCCATTGCTCTACCAACTGAGCTACCGAGCCAAATTGCGGGAGCAGGATTTGAACCTACGACCTTCGGGTTATGAGCCCGACGAGCTACCGAGCTGCTCCATCCCGCGTTAATAATAATAAGGAGGATGTGGGATTCGAACCCACGCACGCTTTTACACGCCTGACGGTTTTCAAGACCGTTCCCTTCAGCCAGACTTGGGTAATCCTCCAAAAATAGTCCGTACGGGATTCGAACCCGTGTTACCGCCGTGAAAAGGCGGTGTCTTAACCCCTTGACCAACGGACCATATTTATAAATGGGCACGAGTGGACTCGAACCACCGACCTCACGCTTATCAGGCGTGCGCTCTAACCACCTGAGCTACGCGCCCAAGTTAAAAACTTGGTAATTTGAACAAAGTTCAAAGCGGGTGACGAGAATCGAACTCGCGACAACAGCTTGGAAGGCTGTAGTTTTACCACTAAACTACACCCGCTAAAATGGGAGTTAACGGGATCGAACCGCTGACCCTCTGCTTGTAAGGCAGATGCTCTCCCAGCTGAGCTAAACTCCCAAAAAGGAAGCCTCTAAACTTCCTATTCTGCTAAGCGACTTCCATATCTCACAGGGGGCAACCCCCAACTACTTCCGGCGTTCTAGGGCTTAACTGCTGTGTTCGGCATGGGTACAGGTGTATCTCCTAGGCTATCGTCACTTAACTCTGAGTAATACCTACTCAAAATTGAATA
>NZ_RJNK01000012.1:0-18071 GCF_003942585.1 Streptococcus oralis
ATTCCCCACCCCGAATCTCCTGCAATTCTGTTTCTGTTACTTCTTTAAATTGTTCCAACTTTACTGTATTTTTCATAATGAAATCTCCTGTATTGTTTTTCTTGTAAGTTATCTTACAAATCTATTATACAAAATGAAGATCACTTAAGAAAAATTTCTTCTCAACTGTACTTTTTTACACCTGAAATGCACCTTTTGAAGAAAAAAGCTGGGAAATAATCCCAGCTTTTTCTTTAATGTACTGATCCCAGCAGGATTCGAACCTGCGACCGTTCGCTTAGAAGGCGAATGCTCTATCCAGCTGAGCTATGAGACCTAACATGACCATTCTATCAAAAAACAAGAAGTAAGTCAATCTTCTATTTATGATAAGGGGATCCCTGCTGAATGGTAAAAGCACGATAAATTTGTTCAACAAGAACTAATCTCATTAACTGATGTGGCAAGGTCAAACGTCCAAAACTAACAGAAAGATTCGCTCGATACTTCACAGCAGGGGATAGTCCCAGACTTCCACCAATAATAAATGTAAGGGTAGAAAATCCCTTTATAGAAGCCTGTTCCAGCTGTCTACTGAATTCTTCTGAGGAGAAAATTTTTCCTTCAATTGCTAACACAACTACAAAATCTCTTTCTCCAATTTTAGAAAGAATTCGATTTCCCTCTATTTCTAATATTTTGTGATTTTCTGACTCACTTGCCTTATCTGGAGTTTTTTCATCGGCTAATTCAATAATTTCTACAGTAGCAAAACGAGAAATTCGTTTAGTATATTCAGCAATGCCATCTTTAAGATATTTTTCCTTCAGTTTTCCAACTGTTATAATTTTTATTTTCATTCTTCTATTCTAACATATCCACACTTCATTTCACATCTTATTCACAAAAAAAACTCTAGAAAAACAAGTAAATTCACAGAATAACGTAAGTTATCCACAACTTGTGTAAAACTTTTACCTTTAAGCTTGAATTAAGTTAATAGATTTATACTTTAATCAAATAAAAAACAAACGGAGGCGTTTATGAAACACTTACAAACATTTTACAAAAAAGGAGTTACCTTTCTTATCATCATTCTGATAGGATTTTTGAGTGGAGCCTTGGGAAGTTTTGTAACATTGCAGCTTTATCAGAAACAAGGAAATCAAGCTACAAATAACACTACAAACACTGTTACTCAGACTTCCTACAAAAATGAAAATGCAACAACTCAGGCCGTTAATAAGGTAAAAGATGCCGTTGTGTCGGTTATCACTTATTCAGCAAATCGGCAAAATAGTGTTTTTGGAAATGACGAGACAGATACGGATACCGACTCTCAACAGGTAGCAAGTGAAGGTTCTGGTGTTATTTACAAAAAGAATGGGAAAGATGCCTACCTTGTGACAAATACCCACGTTATTAAAGGAGCTTCAAAAGTTGATATCCGTTTAGCAGACGGTACAAAAGTTCCTGGTGAAATTGTCGGTTCTGATACGTTCTCTGATATTGCTGTCGTAAAAATTTCTTCAGAAAAAGTCACAACCGTAGCAGAATTTGGAGATTCTAGCAAACTAAATGTTGGTGAGACTGCAATCGCAATTGGTAGTCCTCTAGGATCAGAATATGCCAATACAGTTACCCAAGGAATCATTTCAAGTCTCAATCGAAATGTCTCTCTAAAATCTCAAGATGGTCAAGCGATTTCTACAAAAGCTATTCAGACAGATACGGCCATTAACCCTGGTAACTCTGGTGGTCCACTGGTAAATATTCAAGGACAAGTCATCGGTATTACATCAAGTAAAATTGCAAGTAATGGTGGAACCTCTGTCGAAGGTCTTGGTTTTGCAATCCCATCAAATGATGCTCAAAATATTATTAAACAGCTTGAAAGTGACGGTAAAGTGACTCGCCCTGCTCTTGGAATTCAAATGGTTAATTTAGCTAATATCGGAGCTAGTGATCTTAGAAAACTCAATATTCCAAGTAGCGTAACTTCTGGTGTAGTGGTAAAATCTGTTCAAAGTAATATGCCTGCATCTGGTCACCTTGAAAAATACGACGTTATTACCAAAGTTGACGACAAGAATATTTCTTCGTCAACAGATTTACAGAGTGCTCTTTACAACCATTCTATCGGAGACACCATTAAAATTACCTACTATCGAAATGGGAAAGAGGAGACTACAACTGTTAAGCTAGATAAAAGTACAAGTGATTTAGAATCTTAATTGACATCAGTGTAAAGAAAACTTTACATATAATAAAAGATATGTTAGTGTAGAACCATGGAAAAATTTGAAATGATTTCTATCTCGGACATACAAAAAAATCCTTACCAACCTCGGAAAGAATTTGATGTAAAAAAATTAAAAGAATTAGCTCAGTCAATCAAAGAAAATGGGGTCATCCAACCCATCATCGTTCGTCAATCTCCTGTAATTGGTTATGAAATCCTCGCAGGAGAGAGACGATATCGGGCTTCTCTCTTGGCTGGTCTGACTTCTATTCCAGCCGTTGTGAAACACCTCTCAGATCAGGAAATGATGATTCAGTCTATCATTGAGAATTTACAGAGAGAAAACTTGAATCCAGTTGAAGAAGCACGCGCCTACGAATCTTTAGTAGAGAAAGGATTTACTCACACTGAGATAGCGGATAAAATGGGGAAATCTCGACCTTATATCACTAATTTTATTCGTTTACTTTCCCTACCAGATTATATCTTATCTGAAGTAGAAAATGGAAAAATTTCTCAAGCTCATGCACGTTCACTAGTTGGTTTGGATAAAGAGCAACAAGAATATTTCTTCCAATTGATCAAAAACGAAGATATCTCTGTGAGAAAGTTAGAAACACTGCTGACAGAGAAAAAACAAAAGAAGCAGAAAAAAAGTGATTCTTTCATCAAAGATGAGGAAGATAAATTAAAAAAACTACTTGGATTAAATGTAGAAATTAAACTTTCTAAAAAAGATACTGGAAAGGTTATTATTTCTTTTTCAAACCAAGAAGAATATGACAGAATTATCAACAGCCTGAAATAAGGCTGTTCTTTTATTTTTTCAACCCACAAATTTATCCACTATTTTTTATAGCAAAAAACCAAAGAATTCAAGGAAATCCCTCACTTATCCCCAACCTGTGGATAAAAAGTGTAAACATTGTGGATTCTTTTCCACAGATTGTGGAAAAATGCTAGCATCTATGGTAAAATAAGTCTAACAGTAAACCTTTTTACATCAAATATAGCAAAGGAGGGGATAATCGGTGAAAGAAAAACAATTTTGGAATCAAATCTTGGAATTGGCTCAAGAAAGATTGACACGTTCCATGTACGATTTCTATGCCACACCTGCTGAACTCATAAAAGTGGAGGGAAATGTAGCTACTATCTTTTTACCTAGACCTGAAATGGAAATGGTTTGGAAAAAACAACTCAAAGATATCATTGTGGCTGCTGGTTTTGAAGTTTATGATACTGAAATAAAAACTCAATTTGTCTTAACAAAGCCTAAGGAAGAATCTTCAACCTATGTCATGGATTCTGAAAATAGCAATCATTATGTTGCTTCACAGGACAATCTTGCTATTCCATATTCTGAAACAGGATTGAAGGAAAAATATACCTTTGATAACTTTATTCAAGGAGATGGGAATATCTGGGCTAAATCTGCTGCTCTGGCTGTTTCCGAAGACCTCGCATTGACTTATAATCCCCTTTTCATTTATGGTGGTCCTGGACTAGGGAAAACCCACTTACTGAATGCTATCGGAAATGAAATTCTAAAAAATATTCCTGAAGCTCGGGTTAAGTATATTCCTGCTGAAAGTTTTATCAACGACTTTCTTGAGCATCTGAGGCTCGGGGAAATGGAAAAATTTAAAAAAACTTACCGAAGCCTTGATCTCTTACTGATTGATGATATCCAATCTCTCAGTGGCAAAAAGGTTGCAACTCAAGAAGAGTTTTTCAATACTTTCAACGCTCTTCATAGCAATCAAAAACAAATCGTTCTGACTAGTGACCGAAGTCCTAAACACTTAGAAGGACTTGAAGAAAGACTTGTCACGCGCTTTAGCTGGGGATTGACTCAAAATATCACCCCTCCTGACTTTGAGACACGTATCGCCATTCTTCAAAGTAAAACGGAACATTTAAACTACCATTTCCAGAGTGATACCCTAGAATATCTGGCTGGCCAATTTGATTCAAATGTTCGAGAATTGGAAGGAGCAATTAACGATATCACTTTAATTGCCAGAGTAAAGAAGATTAAAGACATCACTATTGATATTGCTGCAGAGGCTATTAGAGCTCGCAAACAAGATGTTAGCCAACTGCTAGTCATTCCAATTGACAAAATTCAAACTGAAGTTGGTAATTTTTATGGAGTGAGTGTCAAAGAAATGAAGGGGACGAGACGAGTTCAGAATATCGTTTTAGCGCGTCAAGTAGCCATGTATCTAGCTAGAGAACTGACAGATAATAGTCTTCCAAAAATCGGAAAAGAATTTGGCGGAAAGGATCACACCACCGTTATTCATGCCCATGCTAAAATTAAATCCTTGATTGACGAAGACGATAATTTACGCTTAGAAATCGAAGCAATCAAAAAGAAAATTAAATAATTTGTGGATAACTTTTCCTTTTCTATCTTTTTTATCCACATTTTTTAAACAAGCTTAAAAGTCTGAAATTACTAAATAGAAATCAGTTTTCCACAGAATTCACACACTCTATTATTTCTATTATCCTTCTAATACTAAAAAATAAATAAAGGAGAATCCATGATTCATTTTTCAATTAATAAAAATTTATTTCTACAAGCCTTGAATACCACAAAGCGAGCAATTAGCTCAAAAAATGCTATTCCTATTTTATCAACTATCAAAATTGATGTTACCAATGAAGGCATTACTTTGATTGGTTCCAATGGTCAAATTTCTATTGAAAATTTCATTTCTCAAAAGAATGAAGATGCTGGTCTTTTGATTACTTCCTTAGGTTCGATTCTTCTTGAAGCTTCTTTCTTTATCAATGTTGTATCTAGTCTTCCAGATGTAACGCTTGATTTCAAAGAGATTGAACAAAAACAAATTGTCTTAACAAGTGGCAAATCAGAAATTACCCTAAAAGGAAAAGACAGCGAACAATACCCACGTATTCAAGAAATTTCAGCAAGCACTCCTTTGGTTCTTGAAACCAAAATACTCAAGAAAATTATCAATGAAACAGCTTTTGCTGCAAGTACGCAAGAAAGTCGTCCAATCTTAACAGGTGTCCACTTCGTATTGAGCCAACACAAGGAACTAAAAACAGTTGCGACAGACTCTCATCGCCTTAGCCAGAAAAAATTGACTCTTGAAAAAAATGGCGATGATTTTGATGTGGTGATTCCTAGCCGCTCTCTACGCGAATTTTCAGCTGTTTTTACAGATGATATCGAAACAGTGGAGATTTTCTTTGCCAATAATCAAATCCTCTTTAGAAGCGAAAATATTAGTTTCTACACTCGTCTACTAGAAGGAAACTATCCAGATACAGATCGTTTGATTCCAACTGACTTTAATACTACGATTACTTTTGATGTTGTTAATTTACGTCAATCAATGGAACGCGCACGTCTCTTATCAAGTGCGACTCAAAATGGTACCGTGAAGCTTGAAATTAAAGGTGGTGTTGTTAGCGCCCATGTTCATTCTCCTGAAGTTGGTAAAGTAAATGAAGAAATCGATACTGAGCAGGTGACTGGAGACGATTTGACTATTAGTTTCAACCCGACTTACTTGATTGATTCTCTTAAGGCTTTAAATAGCGAAAAAGTCACTATTAGTTTCATTTCAGCTGTTCGCCCATTTACTCTTGTGCCAGCAGATACTGACGAAGACTTCATGCAGCTCATCACACCAGTTCGTACAAATTAAGTGAAAGAGGTTGAGCCTAGCTCGCCTCTTTTATGTTATAATCGAAAAAGAAAAGGAGAGTAGTATGTATCAAGTTGGAAATTTTGTTGAGATGAAAAAGCCCCATGCTTGTACAATCAAGTCAACAGGAAAAAAAGCTAATCGTTGGGAAATTACACGTGTAGGGGCAGATATAAAAATCAAATGTAGCAATTGCGACCACCTTGTTATGATGAGTCGCCATGATTTTGAACGAAAAATGAATAAGATTATTGACTAAGAACCCTTAGTTAGGGAGTTAGCAAGTTTTCCCTTTTTGTGTTATAATGTTAGGGATTGAAATGAGAACGGAGAATGAGAAACTATGGCTTTAACAGCAGGTATCGTTGGTTTGCCAAACGTTGGTAAATCAACCCTTTTTAATGCAATTACAAAAGCAGGAGCAGAGGCGGCAAACTACCCATTTGCGACTATTGATCCAAATGTTGGGATGGTAGAAGTTCCAGATGAACGTTTACAGAAACTAACTGAAATGATCACACCTAAAAAGACAGTTCCAACAACTTTTGAATTTACAGATATTGCAGGGATTGTAAAAGGAGCATCAAAAGGGGAAGGTCTAGGAAATAAATTCTTGGCCAACATCCGTGAAGTAGATGCGATTGTTCATGTTGTGCGTGCATTTGATGATGAAAATGTTATGCGCGAGCAAGGACGTGAAGACGCCTTTGTGGATCCACTTGCAGATATTGATACCATTAACCTAGAGTTGATTCTTGCTGACCTAGAGTCAGTAAATAAACGCTATGCGCGTGTGGAAAAGATGGCACGTACGCAAAAAGATAAGGAATCAGTTGCAGAATTTAACGTTCTTCAAAAAATTAAACCTGTCCTTGAAGATGGGAAATCAGCTCGTACCATTGAATTTACAGATGAAGAACAGAAAGTGGTCAAAGGGCTTTTCCTTTTGACGACTAAACCAGTTCTTTATGTTGCTAATGTGGATGAGGATGTTGTTGGAGATCCAGATTCTATCGACTATGTTAAACAAATTCGTGAATTTGCAGCGACAGAAAATGCTGAAGTAGTAATTATTTCAGCGCGTGCTGAGGAAGAAATTTCTGAGTTAGACGATGAAGATAAGCAAGAATTTCTTGAAGCACTTGGCTTGACTGAATCAGGCGTTGACAAGTTGACTCGTGCAGCTTACCACTTGCTTGGACTTGGAACTTACTTCACAGCTGGTGAAAAAGAAGTTCGCGCTTGGACCTTTAAGCGTGGTATGAAGGCTCCTCAAGCAGCTGGTATTATCCACTCAGACTTTGAAAAAGGCTTTATTCGTGCAGTAACCATGTCATATGAGGATCTAGTGAAATACGGATCTGAAAAGGCTGTAAAAGAAGCTGGGCGCTTGCGTGAAGAAGGAAAAGAATATATCGTTCAAGATGGCGATATCATGGAATTCCGCTTTAATGTCTAATAACATTTAACAAATAGTGTCAATTAGGTTGGAAAAAAATTCCAACCCTTTTGGCTTTTGAAAGGAAAAATAAATGACCAAATTACTTGTAGGATTGGGAAATCCAGGGGATAAATATTTTGAAACCAAACACAATGTTGGCTTTATGTTGATTGACCAACTAGCTAAAAAACAAAATGTCACCTTTACACACGACAAGATATTTCAAGCTGACCTAGCATCTTTTTTCTTCAATGGAGAAAAAATTTATTTCGTCAAACCAACAACATTTATGAATGAAAGTGGAAAAGCAGTTCATGCTTTATTGACTTACTATGGTTTGGATATTGAAGATTTACTCGTTATTTATGACGATCTTGACATGGAAGTTGGGAAAATTCGTTTAAGATCAAAGGGCTCAGCAGGTGGCCATAATGGTATCAAGTCTATTATTCAACATATAGGTACTCAGGTCTTTAACCGTGTTAAAATAGGTATTGGCAGACCTAAAAAAGGTATGTCAGTTGTTCACCATGTTTTAAGTAAGTTTGATCAGGATGACTATGTAGGTATTTTACAGTCAATTGACAAGGTTGACGATGCTGTAAATTACTATTTACAAGAAAAAAACTTTGAGAAAACAATGCAGAGGTATAACGGCTAAATGGTGACTTTATTAGATTTATTCTCAGAAAATAATCAGATAAAAAAATGGCATCAAAATCTTACAGATAAGAAAAGACAACTAATACTAGGTCTGTCAACTTCTACCAAGGCTCTTGCAATTGCAAGTAGTCTAAAAAAAGAAAATAAGATTGTATTATTGACATCGACTTATGGAGAAGCGGAACGAATTATCAGTGATCTTCTTTCTATCTTAGGAGAGGAATTTGTCTATCCATTTTTGGTAGACGACTCTCCTATGGTAGAGTTTTTGATGTCTTCACAAGAAAAAATCATTTCCAGAGTTGAAGCCTTGCGTTTTTTAACTGATTCATCTAAGAAAGGGATTTTAGTTTGTAATATCGCAGCAAGTCGATTAATTTTACCTTCTCCAACTGGATTTAAAGAAAGTATTATAAAGATTGCGGTTGGTGAAGAATATGATCAACATGACCTTCTTAACAAATTAAAGGAAATAGGCTATCGCAAAGTTACACAAGTACAGACTCAGGGGGAGTTTAGTATTCGAGGAGATATTTTAGATATTTTTGAAATGTCTCAGTTAGAACCTTTTCGAATTGAGTTTTTTGGTGATGAAGTAGATGGAATTCGGACTTTCGAAGTAGAGACACAATTATCAAAAGAAAATCAAACAGAACTCACCATCTTTCCAGCAAGTGATATGCTTTTGAGGGAAAAGGACTATCTACGAGGTCAGTCAGCTTTAGAAAAGCAAATTTCGAAGACTTTATCACCAATTTTAAAATCATACTTGGAAGAGATTTTGTCAAGTTTTCATCAAAAACAAGTACATTCAGATAGCCGCAAGTTTTTATCCTTATGTTACGATAAAACATGGACTGTATTTGATTATATTGAAAAAGATACACCAGTATTCTTTGATGATTATCAAAAATTGATGAATCAGTATGAAGTTTTTGAAAGAGAATTAGCGCAATACTTTACAGAAGATTTACAGAATGGTAAATCATTTTCTGAGATGCAGTATTTTGCAGATACAGAGCAAATCTATAAAAAACAAAGTCCAGTGACCTTTTTCTCTAATCTTCAAAAGGGTTTAGGAAATCTCAAGTTTGATCACATTTACCAATTTAATCAATATCCTATGCAGGAGTTTTTCAATCAATTTTCTTTTCTTAAAGAAGAAATTGAGCGATATAAAAAAATGGACTACACTATTATCTTGCAGTCTAGCAATTCAATGGGAAGTAAAACATTGGAGGATGTTTTAGAGGAATATCAGATCAAACTGGATTTCAGAGATAAGTCAAGTATCTGTAAAGAATCTGTAAATTTGATCGAGGGTAATCTAAGACATGGTTTTCATTTTGTAGATGAAAAAATCCTCCTGATTACTGAACATGAGATTTTTCAAAAGAAATTAAAACGTCGTTTTCGAAGACAACATACGTCAAATGCAGAGCGCTTAAAAGATTATAATGAACTTGAAAAAGGGGACTACGTTGTTCACCATATCCATGGAATTGGTCAATATCTAGGCATTGAAACAATTGAAATCAAAGGGATTCACCGTGATTATGTCAGTGTTCAATATCAAAATGGGGATCAAATCTCCATCCCAGTAGAGCAGATTCAGTTACTGTCTAAATATGTTTCAAGTGATGGTAAAGCGCCAAAACTTAATAAATTAAATGACGGTCATTTTAAAAAGGCCAAGCAAAAAGTTAAGAACCAGGTAGAGGATATAGCTGACGATTTAATCAAACTCTATTCTGAACGTAGTCAGTTGAAGGGTTTTGCTTTCTCAGCTGATGATGATGATCAACATGCTTTTGATGATGCCTTCCCTTATGTTGAAACGGATGATCAACTTCGTAGTATTGAGGAAATTAAGAGAGATATGCAGGATTCTCACCCCATGGATCGACTTTTAGTTGGGGATGTTGGTTTTGGGAAGACTGAAGTTGCAATGCGTGCAGCATTTAAGGCTGTCAATGATCACAAACAGGTTGTCGTTCTAGTTCCGACGACGGTTTTAGCACAACAACACTATACGAATTTTAAGGAAAGATTCCAAAATTTTGCAGTTAATATTGATGTGTTGAGTCGCTTTAGAAGTAAAAAAGAGCAGGCAGAGACACTTGAAAAATTAAAGAATGGTCAAGTTGATATTTTGATTGGAACCCATCGTGTTTTGTCTAAAGATGTTGTGTTTTCTGATTTGGGCTTGATGATTATTGATGAGGAACAACGATTTGGTGTCAAGCATAAGGAAACTTTGAAAGAACTGAAAAAACAAGTAGATGTTCTAACCTTGACAGCAACACCAATCCCTCGAACCCTTCATATGTCTATGCTGGGAATCCGAGATTTGTCTGTTATTGAAACTCCTCCAACCAATCGCTATCCGGTTCAAACCTATGTTTTAGAAAAGAATGACAGTGTGATTCGTGATGCTGTCTTGCGTGAAATGGAGCGTGGAGGTCAAGTTTACTATCTTTACAATAAAGTTGACACGATTGACAAGAAGGTTTCAGAATTACAGGAGTTGATTCCAGAGGCTTCAATTGGTTATGTTCATGGGCAAATGAGTGAAATTCAGTTAGAAAATACTCTACTGGACTTTATTGAAGGTCAGTATGATATTTTGGTGACAACTACCATTATTGAGACAGGAGTTGATATTCCAAATGCCAATACCTTATTTATTGAAAATGCGGACCATATGGGCTTGTCAACCTTGTATCAATTAAGAGGGAGAGTTGGTCGGAGTAATCGCATTGCCTATGCCTATCTCATGTATCGTCCAGAAAAATCAATCAGTGAAGTCTCTGAGAAGAGATTAGAAGCAATCAAAGGGTTTACGGAATTGGGCTCAGGATTTAAGATTGCTATGCGAGATCTTTCAATTCGTGGAGCAGGAAATCTATTAGGAAAATCGCAGTCTGGTTTCATTGATTCTGTTGGTTTTGAATTGTATTCGCAGTTATTAGAGGAAGCTATTGCTAAACGTAACGGCAATGGGAATACAAGAACCAAAGGAAATGCTGAGTTGATTTTACAAATTGATGCTTATCTTCCTGATACTTATATTTCAGACCAACGACATAAGATTGAAATTTACAAGAAAATTCGTCAAATTGACAATCGTGTCAACTATGAAGAATTACAAGAAGAGTTGATGGACCGCTTTGGAGAATATCCAGATGTAGTAGCATATCTTTTAGAGATTGGTTTGGTCAAATCTTACTTGGATAAGGTCTTTGTAGAACGTGTGGAAAGAAAAGAAAATAAGATTACAGTTCAATTTGAAACAATTACTCAGCGGCTGTTCTTAGCTCAAGATTATTTTAAAGCCTTATCTGCAACAAACTTAAAGGCAGCTATAGCTGAGAATAAGGGATTAATGGAAGTTGTATTTGATGTCCGAAACAAGAAGGATTATGAAATTTTAGAAGGTCTTCTGATTTTTGGAGAAAGTTTAGTAGAGATAAAAGAATCAAAGAAAGCTAATTCTCTTTGACGTTTTTCTTCTATAAAAGGGATAAAAATGGTACAATAATAATTTGAGGTAATAAAAATGAGATTAGACAAGTATTTAAAAGTATCACGAATTATTAAGCGTCGTACAGTCGCAAAGGAAGTAGCAGATAAAGGTAGAATCAAGGTAAATGGAATCTTGGCCAAAAGTTCAACGGATTTGAAAGTTGATGACCAAGTTGAAATTCGCTTTGGAAATAAGTTGTTGCTTGTTAAAGTACTGGAGATGAAAGATAGTACAAAAAAAGAAGATGCAGCTGGCATGTATGAAATTATCAGTGAAACACGGGTAGAAGAAAATGTCTAAAAATATTGTACAGATGAATAATTCTTTTATTCAAAATGAACACCAACGTCGTCGTTACCTGATGAAGGAGAGACAAAAGAGGAATCGTTTTATGGGTTGGGTCCTTATTTTGATGATTTTGTTGTTTATTTTACCAACTTATAACTTGGTCCAAAGCTATAATCAGTTATTGCAACGTCGTCAGCAATTGACAGAGTTGAAAGAACAATACCAAACTCTTAGTGATGAAAAGGATAAGGAATCTGCTTTTGCTGCAAAGTTGAAAGATGAAGACTATGTAGCAAAATATGCACGCGCCAAGTACTATTACTCAAAGAAACGAGAAGCAATTTACACGATTCCTGATTTGCTTCCGAGGTAATGTCATGGAAAATTTATTAGAAGTTGTTGAGCAATTTTTAAGTTTATCAGATGAAAAATTAGAGGAATTGGCAGCTAAAAACCATTTATTACGATTACAAGAAGAAAGGGAAGAGAAGAATGCGTAAGTTCTTAGTAGTGTTATCACTACTATCTGTTTTTATCATAACTTCAAGAGTAGTTAGCACAGAAAAACAGCTCCCTTACTCTTCACAAGAAATTTATTATCTAACTGAGTCTGATCATGGATTCTACTATAAAGAACCCCTTGAATCGCCAATGGTTTATGGAGAAACAGCTGTCTATGCTAATGAAGATCTTGTAAAGGAGTCTGGAAAATTGACTTCTGGAACCACCTTTAAAATCGTAGAATGGCGTTTGAATAGACAAGGTATTCCTGTTTTTAAATTAAACAATCATCAGTTTATCGTTGCAGATAAGCGTTTAGTCTATGATCAAAGTCAAGTTCAAATTCAAAATAGACAAGTATGGTTGGAACCGGGGTTTGTTATCTATAACAGTCCTTATGGTGCTAAAGAAATTTCTTCATCCCTCTCTCCCTATCAACGCGTAACAGTAGATAGAACCCTCTTTGTTGAGGGACAAGAATTTCTTCATATTGATCAAGTTGGGTGGATATCAAAAGAGTTTGTTTCAGAAGAAGATAATCGTATCCAGAAGGTTCAAGAAGTCTTGTCAAACAACTATCAGAATGAAAATTATTCTATTTATGTTAAACAACTGAGTACAGGTAAAGAGGCTGGGGTGAATGAAGAAAGCAAACTCTATGCAGCTAGCATCTTGAAACTAGCCTACCTTTATTATGCTCAAGATAAGATAAATAAAGGTGACTATACGCTGGACAGTAGCTTCAAGTATGTCTCAGAAGTGAATAATTTCCCTGGATCCTATAAACCAGAAGGTAGTGGTAGTTTACCTAAAAAAGAAGACAACAAAGATTACAGTCTCCAACAGTTAATTACCAAGATAACAAAAGAGTCTGACAACGTTGCTCATAATATTTTAGGTTATTATGTGACCAATCAATCTGACGGGGCTTTTAAAGAAAAAATGTCCACCATTATGGGTGAAGATTGGGATGTGAATGATAAATTAACTTCTTCAAAAATGGCTGGAAAAGTCATGGAGGCTATTTATAATCAGAATGGTTTTGTTTTAGAGTCTCTAGGCAAAACGAATTTTGATAACCAACGAATTGCGAAAGGTGTTTCGGTTAAGGTAGCTCATAAAATCGGAGATGCGGATGAGTTTAAACATGACACTGCGATTGTTTATACGGACTCTCCTTTCGTTCTTTCCATTTTCACCAAAAATTCTGATTATGACACTATTGCTAAAATAGCCAAGGATGTCTATGAGGTTCTAAAATGAGGGAGCAGGATTTTTTAAATCATTTTCTCCGAAAAGAGTATTTCAAAAAACATTCTAAAGTCGTGTTGGCTCTGTCTGGTGGACTGGATTCAATGTTTTTATTCCATCTACTGTCCACCTATCAAGAAGAGTTGGAAATCAAGCTGATTTTAGCTCATGTCAATCACAAGCAGAGAAGTGAGTCTGACTGGGAGGAGAATGAACTAAGGAAGTTAGCTGATGTAGCTGGACTTCCTATTTGTATCACAAGCTTTTCAGGAGACTTTTCAGAAGCGCGTGCTCGAGAGTTTCGTTATGATTTTTTTAGGAAAATCATGAAAGAGGTTGGGGCGACAGCCTTGGTCACTGCCCACCATGCAGATGATCAGGTTGAAACCATTTTGATGCGGTTCATTCGCGGAAGTCGGTTACGTCATTTAATAGGAATAAAAGAAAGTCAAGTAGTTGATGATATTGAAATCATCCGTCCCTTGCTGCATTTTCACAAAAAGGATTTTCCACCAATTTTTCATTTCGAAGATCAAACAAATCGTGAGAACAGCTATTTTCGCAATCGTATTCGAAATAGGTATTTACCAGAACTTGAAAAAGAAAATCCCCGCCTTAGATCCGCTCTTTTAAATCTAAGAAGTGAGATTTCAGACTACCAAGCAGCCATAACGGAGCTTTCTGAACAGATTGATGTAGAAGATTTGAATGAGCTCTTTTCATACTCAAAACAAACTCAAGGGGTCTTGCTCCAGAACTATCTCAATCAATTTCCTGACTTAAATCTTACAAAGGCTCAGTTTGATGAAGTTAGACAGATTTTAGCAAGGAAAAGTCAGTATCGTCACCCACTGAAAAATGGTTACGAATTGATAAAAGAGTATCAAAATTTTCGAGTTTGCAAAATCAGTCCTCAGGCTGATGAAAAGGAAGATGAACTTGTGTTACACTATCAAAATCAAGTTCGACATAAGGGCTATTTATTTTCCTTTGGCATTCCTATTGAAGGGGATGCTGTTCAAAAAATAATGGTTTCACGGGAAACATCTGTACATATTAGATATCGAAAACCTGGTGATGTTCTGCTTATAAATGGTCATCGAAAGAAACTGAGACGCTTATTTATAGATTTGAAAATCCCTATTGAAAAACGGGAAACAACTCCTATTATTGAGCAATTTGGAGAAATTGTCTCAATTTTGGGAATTGCTATCAGTGATTTGAGTAAAAACACGAAAAATGATATAATGAACACTGTACTTTATATAGAAAAAATAGATAGGTAAAAAGATGTTAGAACACGATATTAAAAAAATCCTCATTTCACATGATGAAATTACAGAAGCAGCTAAAAAGCTAGGTGCACAATTAGCCAAAGATTATGAGGGAAAAAATCCAATTCTTGTTGGAATTTTGAAAGGATCGATTCCTTTTATAGCTGAATTGGTCAAACATATTGATACGCATATTGAGATGGACTTCATGATGGTATCTAGCTACCATGGTGGAACAGCAAGTAGTGGTGTGATCAATATCAAGCAAGACGTAACTCAAGATATCAAGGGAAGACATATTCTATTTGTAGAGGATATCATCGATACAGGTCAAACTTTGAAGAATTTGAAAGATATGTTTATTGCAAGAGAAGCAGCTTCTGTTAAAATTGCGACTTTGTTGGACAAACCAGAGGGACGTGTTGTTGAAATTGAAGCAGATTATACTTGCTTCACTATTCCAAATGAGTTTGTAGTAGGTTATGGTTTGGACTATAAAGAAAATTATCGTAACCTTCCTTATGTTGGAGTATTAAAAGAGGAAGTTTATTCAAATTAGAAAGAGCATTCTTTAATGAAAAAACAAAATAATGGTTTAGTTAGAAATCCATTTCTATACTTGTTAATTATCTTCTTCCTTGTGACAGGGTTCCAGTATTTTTACTCTGGAAATACTGCTGGACGAAGCGAAAAAATTAACTATACAGAATTGGTAAAAGAAATTACAGCAGACAATGTAAAAGAATTGACCTATCAGCCAAATGGTAGCATCATTGAGGTGTCTGGTGTTTATAAAAATCCTAAGACTAGTAAAGAAGAAACAGGGATTCAATTTTTCACTCCTACTGCTACAAAAGTAGAAAGATTCTCAAGTACCATTCTTCCGTCGGATTCAACAGTTTCAGAATTGCAAAAACTTGCTTCTGAACATCAGGCTGAGGTAACGGTTAAACATGAGAGTTCAAGTGGTATGTGGATCAATATCCTTGTCTCTGTTGTGCCATTTGCTATTCTCTTCTTCTTCCTATTTTCTATGATGGGAAATATGGGAGGAAATAATAGTCGAAATCCAATGAGTTTTGGACGTAGCAAGGCCAAAGCTGCTAACAAAGAAGATATCAAGGTACGATTCTCAGATGTTGCAGGTGCCGAGGAAGAAAAACAAGAATTAGTCGAAGTTGTTGAATTCCTAAAAGATCCAAAACGATTTACAAAGCTTGGTGCGCGTATTCCTGCGGGTGTTCTTTTGGAGGGGCCTCCCGGGACAGGTAAAACTTTACTTGCTAAGGCAGTTGCTGGAGAAGCAGGAGTTCCATTCTTTAGCATCTCAGGATCTGACTTTGTAGAAATGTTTGTCGGAGTTGGTGCAAGCCGTGTTCGTTCTCTTTTTGAGGATGCAAAAAAAGCAGCACCAGCCATTATCTTTATCGATGAAATTGATGCTGTTGGTCGCCAACGTGGTGTCGGACTCGGCGGAGGAAATGATGAACGTGAGCAAACCTTGAACCAGCTCTTGATTGAAATGGATGGTTTTGAGGGAAATGAAGGAATTATCGTTATCGCTGCGACAAACCGTTCAGATGTCCTCGATCCTGCGCTACTACGCCCGGGACGTTTTGATAGAAAAGTCTTGGTTGGCCGTCCTGATGTTAAAGGTCGTGAAGCAATCTTGAAAGTTCACGCTAAAAATAAACCTCTAGCAGAAGATGTTGATTTGAAATTAGTTGCCCAACAAACCCCAGGTTTTGTGGGAGCTGACTTGGAAAATGTTCTAAATGAGGCAGCCTTGGTTGCAGCTCGTCGCAACAAGTCAGTCATTGATGCTTCAGATATTGATGAGGCAGAGGACAGAGTGATTGCTGGACCATCTAAGAAAGATAAAACAGTATCACAAAGAGAACGTGAATTGGTTGCCTATCATGAGGCTGGACATACCATTGTTGGTTTAGTCTTGTCGAATGCCCGTGTTGTTCATAAAGTTACCATTGTACCACGTGGACGTGCAGGTGGTTACATGATTGCACTTCCTAAAGAGGATCAAATGCTTCTATCTAAAGAAGACATGAAAGAGCAATTGGCAGGTTTGATGGGTGGTCGTGTAGCTGAGGAAATTATCTTTAATGTCCAAACGACAGGAGCTTCAAATGACTTTGAACAAGCTACACAGATGGCGCGTGCAATGGTCACTGAATACGGTATGAGTGAAAAACTTGGCCCAGTTCAATACGAAGGTAACCATGCTATGTTTGGTGCACAAAGTCCTCAAAAATCAATTTCAGAGCAAACAGCCTATGAGATTGATGAGGAAGTTCGTTCATTATTAAATGAAGCACGGAATAAAGCAGCTGAAATTATTCAATCAAATCGTGAAACCCACAAACTGATTGCAGAAGCATTGTTGAAATACGAAACATTGGATAGTACACAAATTAAATCTCTTTACGAAACAGGAAAAATGCCTGAGAATGTAGAAGAGGAATCCCATGCCCTATCTTATGATGAAGTAAAATCAAAAATGAGTGAAGAAAAATAACCTAGAGAGGCCATGCCTCTCTTTTTATATGCAGTTGAGGCAACGAGAAGTACAGAAGAGGAGAAGTAGATCAAAGGCTTGATGCATTTTGTTAAACTAAATGCAGAAAGGAGAGGTCTATGAAAATGAAAGAATTATACGAAGAAAGTAAAGGGATTGTAAACAAGTGCCGCAAAGAATACCATCTACATCTGTGGGAGAAAGAGGACTGGGATCAGGAGGGTATGATGTGCTTGTATGAGCTAAGGACTGAGACTAGATGATTACTATCTCTTTCATGAACTGCTAAGGAATTACAGAGCAAGTCAGAGTAAAGAAAAACAAGAACAACTTGACCGTCTAATGGGAGGAGAATGTTTCAAAGGTAGAAAATCCCTTCTGAGAGAATTAAGTATCGTATTCAGTGATTTTAGGTAAAAATAGTCAAAAGAATCCCTTGACAAAGGAAAAAAAGTAGGTATAATAGAAAGAGTTGAAAAACTCCAGGTCCGTTGGTCAAGGGGTTAAGACACCGCCTTTTCACGGCGGTAACACGGGTTCGAATCCCGTACGGACTATGGGTGTATCGCAGGGACGAAAAAAGTAAAAAAAGTTTCAAAAAAGTGTTGACATAGATCAGCAGCTGTGATATACTAATATAGTTGTCGCTTGAGAGAGATTGAGTGACAAAGACCTTTGAAAACT
>NZ_RJNK01000013.1:0-17563 GCF_003942585.1 Streptococcus oralis
ACTCACCCGTTCGCAACTCATCCAAGAAGAGCAAGCTCCTCTCTTCAGCGTTCTACTTGCATGTATTAGGCACGCCGCCAGCGTTCGTCCTGAGCCAGGATCAAACTCTCATTAAAAGTTTGAGTTCTCACTCATTTCTGTCACTGACAGATTTATTGTTTTTTTCATTGTTCAGTACTATAACCTTAGTTATAGTGCCCTGCACATTGGTTCGTCTTGTTCAGTTTTCAAAGGTCTTTGTCACTCAATNTCTCTCAAGCGACAACTATATTAGTATATCACAGCTGNTGANCTATGTCAACACTTTTTTGAAACTTTTTTTACTTTTTTCNTCCCTGCNATACACCCATAGTCCGTACGGGATTCGAACCCGTGTTACCGCCGTGAAAAGGCGGTGTCTTAACCCCTTGACCAACGGACCTTGAGTTTTTCAACTCTTTCTATTATACCTACTTTTTCCTCTTTGTCAAGAACTTTTTTCAGTGAATTTAATTTTTTCTTTTCTTCACTAACTTAACCACTGCTTCTGTCCGTGCAGTGTGGGGAAACATATCGACTGACTGGATATACTGAAGATCATAGACTTTTACTAGTTTAACTAAATCTCGTGCCAAGGTCGAAACATTGCAGGATACATAGACCATTTTTTCTGGAACATAAGTCAGAATGGTATCCAACAACTTATCATCTAAACCCGTACGAGGAGGGTCTACTATCAGTGCATTCGCTCGGTAACCCTCTTGATACCAGCGTGGAATGATTTCTTCAGCTGTCCCCGCTTCGTAATGGGTATTGTCAAAACCCATTCTTTGAGCATTTAGCTTGGCATCTTCAATGGCTTCTGGAATAATATCCATCCCTCTGAGACTCTTGACCTTATTTGCGAAGGCGAATCCAATTGTCCCAACACCGCAATACGCATCAATCAGATGGTCTTCTTTGCTGACATCCAGAGCCTTAACTGCTTCACTATAGAGAATCTCGGTCTGCTCTGGATTGAGCTGATAGAAGGCTCGAGGGGAGAGAGAAAACTCGTAGTCGAGTACTCCTTCTCGAATACTCTCTTGGCCCCAGATAATTTCTGTCTTTTCACCATAGATTTCACTTGTTTTTGCTGTATTTGTATTGACTGCAACCGTAACGACTTCTGGAAAATCCTTGACCAGGTCTTTGACTAGTTGATTTAAATTAAGCTGGCGATTTGTGACAATGATAATCTGGACTTGTCCAGTTTTTCTCGCTCGACGTACCATGATGGTGCGAACGCCTAGTGTTTTTCTCTCATCGGTGATGGGAATTTGATGGTAAGTGAGAAGCTCAGCTAGGCGATTCGCAATCACTTGGGTTTCCTTATCTTGCACCAAACAGTCTTTCAACTCTACGAGATAATGAGAGTTTTGCGCATACAAACCTGACTTGACCTGATTGTTGAATTTCCGAGTCTGAAATTGAAGCTTAGCACGGTAGTACTTTGGTTTCTGCATTCCGATAGTTGGACGGATTTCATAGTTTTCATATCCTGCAGGAGCAAATTTTTTCAGGGCTTGGTGGAGCAAATCCGTTTTGAACTCCAACTGTTTATCGTAGTGAAGGTGCATGATTTGGCAACCACCACATTCATTATAAATCGTACAAGCTGGTACGACTCGAAATTTAGACTTCTTATTAACCTTTAGTAATTTGGCTTCAACAAAGTTGCGTTTAATAGAAGTAATTTGACAATAGATATCTTCTCCTTTGAGGGCTCCAGGCACAAATACTAAAGTTTTTTGGTAAAATCCGATTCCCTCGCCATTGATGCCCATCCGCTTGATTTTTAAAGGTATTTTTTGTTTGACTTTCAGATTCATACCCCTATCTTATCACATTTTAGGGTATAATAGAACTATGAAAATCACAAAACTTGAAAAGAAAAAACGTCTCTACTTGATGGAACTAGATGGACAGCAAACCTCTTATATCACGGAGGATACCATTGTCCGTTTTATGTTGTCTAAAGATAAGGTGGTTAGCAAGGAAGAATTAATCGAGATACAGGGCTTTGCTCAGTTTTCTTATGGTAAGAATCTCGCCCTCTACCATTTATCCTTCAAGTCTCGTACTGAAAAGGAAGTGCGAGAGTATCTGAAAAAGTATGATATTGAAGAAATAATCATTAGTCAAGTTATCGCTAATCTTAAAGAAGACAACTGGATTAATGATTGTCAGTATGCCTACTCTATCATCCATGCCAATCAACTTTCTGGAGATAAGGGACCCTATGTGCTGGCTCAAAAACTGTCTCAAAAAGGGATTGCCAAATCAACTATTGAAGATGTTTCAAAGGATTTTGATTTTTCAGAGGTTGCTCAACGTGTTGCAGAAAAACTGCTTAAAAAATACAATGGAAAGCTTCCCGCTCGTGCCTTGCAGGATAAGATTATTCAAAACTTGACGAACAAAGGCTTCTCCTATTCTGATGCTAAAAATGCTTTTGATGACTTGGATAGTCAAATTGACCAAGAAACGACTCAGGAACTCATTTTCAAAGAGTTAGACAAACAATATACTAAATACACTCGCAAATATGAAGGTTACGAACTAAAGCAACGATTGACTCAAGTTTTGGCTAGAAAGGGCTATGATTTTTCGGATATAGCCAGCGCTCTCAGAGAATATCTTTAACATTTTCATGTAAAATTCAAAAAAATTAGACCAATTTATGATATAATAGTAGACGATAAACTTATAAATTGTAGAAAGTTGGTTAGTTATGAAACTTCCAAAAGAAGGCGACTTTATTACAATTCAAAGTTATAAGCATGATGGGAGTCTTCACCGTACTTGGCGGGACACCATGGTACTAAAAACAACAGAGAACGCTATTATTGGCGTCAACGACCACACACTTGTTACCGAAAGTGACGGTCGTCGTTGGGTGACTCGAGAACCGGCTATTGTTTACTTTCACAAAAAATATTGGTTTAATATCATTGCCATGATTCGCGATAATGGGATTTCCTACTATTGCAATATGGCCAGCCCCTACTATCTAGATGAGGAAGCCCTGAAATACATTGATTATGATTTGGATGTCAAGGTCTTCACTGATGGTGAAAAACGTCTCTTGGACGTTGAAGAGTATGAGCGCCATAAACGCAAAATGAAGTATTCTGATGATTTAGACTATATTTTGAAAGAGCATGTTAAAATCCTTGTTGATTGGATCAACAATGGACGCGGTCCTTTCTCAGAGGCCTATGTCAACATTTGGTACAAACGCTACATAGAACTAAAGAATCGGTAAAGTTGTCAAACTGGGGTGAGAGCCCTGGTTTTTTATTTGAAAAACCCAGCCTGGAAGCTGGGTTAATTGCTATATATCTAATTTAGTGACAGTAAACTTGATATGGGAATAGTCTTTTTCAACATCCTTATCCAACAAGAAAGCTGTGGCATCCTTCTTAACCTGAACAAGATCTATGTTCTGGGCTTGAGCTGCATAGACGCATCCACAATAACATTGACGATAGATATCATACTCCTCGCACATCTCTACCGAGCGCTTGTAGCCTTGATTTTTCTTGAAATCACTTGGAAGATAGTGGGTGGTATAAATCTTTTGTACATCGATTCCGATGCTGTTGATGGTTTGAGAATTCTTATGAGGACTGATGGTCAAAGCTGAACCAAAGTAGTCAAAGCCCAAATCCATAGCTACCTGTGCTGTTTTGTCCAAACGGTAGTCAAAACAAACCTTGCAACGGTCACCACCTTCGGGTTCTTCTTCTAGTCCTCTAACTAACTTCCGGTATTCATTGGGTTCATATGGGGCTTCTAAATACTGGACCGTATTACCTGTCCGCTCATTGAAATCACTGACAAATTTCTTGGTGACGTAAGCTCGCTTGTGGTATTCTGCCTTGGGATGGATATTGGAATTGGCAAAATAGATGGTCACATCCGCGTATTTGGTCAGGTATTCTAGGGTGTAGGTACTACAAGGAGCACAGCAAACATGCATGAGAATAGTGGGACGTTGCTCATTTTTCTCCCAAACTTGAACCATTTTTTGCATAACACGGTCATAATTAATCTTCTGATTGGGATTCATCTTGCTCAGAATTTCTTCTACATCAATCATGTTCTTCTCCTTTTTCTAGTCTTATTTTATCATATAAGTTAGGAGAGCTCAAATCAATTTTAGAAGAGAAAACCATAAAAGGAGGGAATGTTCTTCCCTCCGTTTGTGTTTTTTATAAGTTACTTTTACATCATGCCGCCCATCATGCTTGGATCCATGGCTGGAGCTGGGGCTGCTGGTTCCGGTTTATTGGCTACGACTGCTTCTGTTGTCAAAATCAAGCTGGCTACAGATGCTGCATTTTGTAGAGCTGAACGGCTCACTTTAACTGGGTCGATGATTCCCTCTTCAATCATGTTGACCCACTCGCCAGTTGCTGCGTTGAAACCTGTGCCAACTTCCGCATTTTTCAAACGATCGATAACGATAGATCCTTCAAATCCTGCATTGTGGGCGATTTGACGAACAGGTTCTTCCAAAGCACGGAGAACAATATTGCGGCCCGTTGCTTCGTCTCCTGTCAATTCCAAATCAGCTACGGCAGGGATAACATTTACAAGGGCTGTTCCACCACCTGCAACGATTCCTTCTTCAACAGCTGCACGAGTAGCGTTGAGGGCATCTTCAATGCGGAGTTTCATTTCTTTCAACTCAGTTTCAGTTGCAGCACCGACCTTGATAACAGCGACACCACCTGACAATTTTGCCAAGCGTTCTTGCAATTTTTCACGGTCAAATTCAGAGGTTGTGGTTTCGATTTGAGACTTGATAACCGCAACACGGTGAGAAATAGCTTCAGGATTGCCAGCACCTTCTACGATAACCGTGCTGTCTTTGTCCACAGTCACTCTAGCAGCTTGACCAAGCGCCTCAATCGTCGCATCTTTCAACTCAAGACCAAGGTCTTCTGTGATGACAGTTCCACCTGTCAAAATAGCGATGTCTTCAAGCATGGCTTTACGACGGTCACCAAAGCCAGGAGCTTTGACGGCAACGACATTGAAGGTTCCACGAATCTTGTTCAATACAAGAGTCGGAAGAGCTTCACCATCTACATCATCCGCAATAATCAGGAGAGGACGATTGCTTTGGAGAATACTTTCTAGAAGTGGCAAGATTTCTTGGATATTTGAAATCTTCTTATCAGTAATCAAGATGTATGGATTTTCAAGGTCAGCCACCATCTTTTCGCTATCTGTTACCATGTACTGTGAAAGGTAGCCACGGTCAAACTGCATTCCTTCTACGACTTCAAGCTCTGTTTCCATACCGCGTGACTCTTCGATGGTGATGACTCCGTCTTTGCCAACTTTTTCCATAGCTTCAGAGATGTATTCACCGACTTTCTCAGAACGAGAAGATACAGCAGCAACCTGAGCGATGGCTTCTTTATTAGCAACTGGAATGGCATTGTTTTTCAAGGCTTCTACAGCTGCGGCAACTGCTGCTTCAATCCCACGACGAATGCCGATTGGATTAGCACCTGCTGTGACGTTTTTGATTCCTTCGCGGACGATAGCTTGAGTCAAAACAGTTGCAGTTGTTGTTCCATCACCTGCGATATCGTTGGTCTTTGAAGCCACTTCTGACACCAATTTAGCACCCATATTTTCAAAATGGTCTTCCAACTCGATTTCTTTGGCAATGGTTACACCATCATTGGTAATCAAGGGTGAACCGAATGATTTTTCCAACACAACATTACGACCTTTTGGTCCCAAGGTTACTTTAACAGTGTCTGCAAGGATATCGACACCACGAACCATAGCTGAACGAGCATCAGATGAAAATTTAATTTCTTTTGACATACTTACTTCTCCTTCTATTCTTCAATGATCGCCAAGATGTTGGCTTCGCCAACGATGATGTACTTTTCATCGCCATCTTTGACATCAAGACCTGCATGAGCTTCAACTAAGACTCGGTCTCCAGGCTTAACGCTTGGAGCTACCAAGTCACCGTTCAAGGTACGAACACCTTGTCCAGTAGCTACAACTTGGGCTGTTTTTGTTTTTTCTTGGGCTGAGCCTGCAAGGACAAAGCCCCCAACAGTTTGTTCTTTTTCTTCGATTTTCAAGACCACACGGTCTCCTAATGGTTTCAACATCTGTTTTCCTCCATGATGAACTACATATTATTAGCACTCTTTATATCTGAGTGCTAATTTATGGTTCTATTGTATCACTTGGTCAGAAATAGTCAAGAAAAAAGTCTGACTTTCTCAAGATAAAAAGCCTGAGACCAACTCAGACTTTTTAATGCTTATACTCAATGAAAATCAAAGTGCAAACTAGGAAGCTAGCCCCAGGTTACTCAAAACAGTGTTTTGAGGTTGTGGATAGAACTGACGAAGTCAGTAACCATACCTACGGCAAGGTGAAGCTGACGTGGTTTGAAGAGATTTTCGAAGAGTATTAAAATGGCAATTCTTCCTCTTCCAAAACCAAATCTGCCAAATCCTGTCCTGCGTTATTTTCACGCAAGGCACGTTGGGCGCGGCTTTCCAAGAGTTGGAAACCTGTCACGAGAACTTCGGTCACATAGTTCATCTGCCCATTTTTCTCAAAGCGACGGGTACGCAATTCCCCATCAACAGAAATGAGGCTACCTTTAGTTGCGTAACTTGCCAAGGTTTCAGCCAATTTTCCCCAAAGAACAAGATTGATAAAGTCGGCTTCGCGTTCGCCATTTTGGTCTTTGTATCGACGATTCACAGCAATCGTTGCGCGCGCTACTGACTTGTCATTGTTGGTTTTGTGCAATTCTGGTGTAGACGTCAAACGCCCAATCATGATAACTTTATTATACATTTTTCATCCTCCTACTTATCTATTCGCAGGAAATCAAAAAAAGTTACAGAAATTTGTAACTTTTCGAGGAAATTTTTTACTTTTTATGAACCATAAATCCAGTCGCCTGTTGATTGGCCATAATGGTCATATCTGTAATCTGCACACGACGGGGCTGACTGGTCACATAAACAACCGTATCTGCGATGTCTTGTGCCTGCAAGGCCTCAATTCCCTGATAGACCGCCTCAGCTCGCTCTTTATCACCGTGAAAACGAACTGTAGAGAAATCTGTTTCGACAATCCCTGGCTGAATGGTGGTCACCTTGATATCCGTTGCGATGGTATCAATTCGCAGTCCATCTGAAAAAGTCTTGACAGCTGCCTTGGTGGCTGAATAGACCGCTGCACCAGCGTAGGCGTAAATTCCTGCAGTTGACCCCATATTGATGATATGGCCTTGATTGGCTTTTACCATGGAAGGCAAGAAACAACGAGTAACTGCCATCAACCCCTTGACATTGGTATCCAACATGGTCAGCATATCCAATTCTTCATAGTCCTGATAGGGAGCCAAGCCAAGAGCCAGTCCAGCATTATTGACCAAAATATCAATCTGCCCTATCGTTTCTAAAATATCGGAGCAGATAGTCTTGACCATGGTCATATCCGTCACATCCAGTGGAAAGGTCCAAACTGTTTGATTTGGAAAAGTTTCTGCAAACTCTGACTTGAGGGCCTCTAGTCTGTCTGTCCGTCGCCCTGTTAGAGCGACATTCTCCCCCTGCTCCAGATAAGCACGCGCAATCGCTTCACCGATTCCTGAGGTTGCTCCTGTAATCACTACATTTTTTGCCATCTTATCCCCCTCTATCTAGTCTATCAAACACTGACAATTTCCTAGGCAGTCCAGTGTTTGGCTGGATCAAATGGAGTTCCGACAACTTGGTCTTCTGATAATTCAATAACCCCACGTTTTTGCGGAGCATTTGGCAAGGCAAGTTCACGAGGGCTACACATCATACCAAAACTCTTCTCGCCACGAAGTTCGCCTGGGAAAATGAGATTGCCTTTTGGCATCATCGTTCCAGGAAGAGCCACAATGGTTTTCAATCCGACACGCGCATTGGGAGCCCCTGCAACGATTTGCACTGTCTTGTCACTTGCGACTGCAACTTGGCAGATGTTAAGGTGGTCACTATCTGGATGAGCTACCATCTCGACAATCTCACCAACAACAAACTTAGGTTCCTTGTCATTGACAATTTCTTCTGCAAATCCTTCCGCCCGCAATTCTTGGTTCAAACGTTCTACTTGCTCATCTGATAAAAAGACTTGACCGCGCTCCGCAATTTCAAACAAACTTGAAACTTCGAAAATATTCCAAGCTACTGTTTCTCCATTTTCTTTGAGGAAAACACGGGCTACCTTGCCTTTACGCTCCACGTCCAGTTTGGCATCTCCGCTGTTTTTCACGATGATCATAAGGACATCGCCGACATGTTCTTTGTTATATGTAAAAATCATTGTTTCCTTTTCTCCTACTTCAGTCCTGCTAAAAAGTCGTTAATTTGTTCCTTGCTTTTACGGTCACGGTTGACAAAACGACCGATTTCCTTGTCCTTTTCTAGAACAACAAGACTAGGAATCCCGTAAACATCCCAGAGTTTAGCTAGATCCAGATACTGGTCTCGGTCCACTCGAATAAAGGTGAACTCTGGATTGGTTTCCTCAATCTCTGGCAAGGCTGGATAGATATAACGACAATCGCCACACCAGTCCGCCACAAAAAGGAAGACCTTCTTGCCATCTTGCTCGACAAAACCTGCTAGCTCTTCTATACTATTAGGAGTAATCATAAGACTTCCTCCTCATAGACTAGGTCTTCATTTTCATAGACAAAGGTATAATGACAGCCATCCTCGAAAATGACTCCTCCGACAAGTCGCTCTAGGCTACTTTCGTAGACTTGAACATAGAGAGTCGCAATCTCACCCATATCTGAGAAAAGTTCGCGCACGATAGCGGTCAACTCTTCTTGAGTCTTCATGAGTTTGTGATTATCTGCTGCTTTTTTAGCCCCTAAAGCAAGGGCACTTAGACCAGCCACAGTCAAGCCAGTCATCCATAATTTCTTAGCTTTCATACCATTCATTGTAACACAAAAAGGGCTCTAGGACAAATAGGGAAGCAGTATATAGCCAAGGAAAATCCCCTTCCCTCAATGAGGAAAGAGGACATCTAATTCTTATTGCCAAGCGCCTGAGTTGCCGACATAATAACCATCAGGTGTGTAGGTGTTGCGAAGCATTTTACCTGAGGAATTCAGATAGTACCACTTGTCCTTGTCCTTTATCCAAGCATTGGACTTCATAGCACTTTCCTCCTTTGTTTACATACCATAAAGTGGGTGCTATAAAACTCAGTAAATGTCCTGAACCACCGTGCGGTCTTCTTCAAGAGAAATGACTTTCTTTTCAAACTGCAAATTAGGCATGCAAGCAACCAAATCCTTTTCAATTTCTTCTAACGCTTCTAAACGCATCTCGACAGAAGTGTTTTCATTTCCTTGAATGATGAAAATAGCATTTTTTGTATCTTCATCAAATTTGTAATGTTCACTATCGCGGACATCCAGCCAAGCTAGAACTCCTTTATCATCACGATAGACGTAGTCCGTCTGCGCAACGTGCTTCTCCGTTGACAAGATAGGTAGGAAAATGTCCTCCCTTTGGCTAACAGAAAACTCTATCTGCCCTCCAATCTTATCCAAATCATGCCCACCAATCGCCAGCAAAGAAGAAAGCGCCTCTACATTGTAGATATCGATGATACTATTGATGTGAGGGAGAGAGCCACGATGCTGGATATTGCGAATGAGGGCGACCACTGTCGGTGGATTTTTCTTGACGCTACGCCCGACTCGCTGGAGCAACTGCCTATAACCTTGGACAACAAGAGACTCTTGAACTTCTTTTACATCACACTCTAGCGCCCATTTCTCCCTCTCCTCTTTCTTTTTCAGAAAAGCAAGAGGTAAATCAGCATGAGGATCGACGTTTTTAGCAATACCAATCACGACATTCTTGATCCCCAAGTCATACAAACTTTTATCTAAACGAAACTCCATCGGCAGGTACCTCCTTTGAAAAATGCTCAACTTTCTACTTTTATTTTACACCTTCTAGCGCCTGATTTCAAGGAAATCACCAACTCTCTCCCGACAAATAAAAAGAGAAGATCAAACCGATCTCCTCTGTGAGGCTTCTTATACTTCGTCGCTCGTTTCAGCGTCATCATCTGAGAACTCGTCGTCTTCTTCGTTGAGATCCACATCTTCACCCAAGTCATCAGGAGCGATTTCGTTGATTTCCGCATCGTAAGCTTCCACTTCATTTTTCTCATCATCTGGATTTTCATCATCATATGAAAGAGCTGGATCTGCTTCGTATGCATCTTCATCTTCTGGATCATCCGCATTGTAGTCAATGGCATCTGAATCTCCATCCATGAAGGCATTAACACGCTGTTTCTTAGCTTTTGGTGCTACTTCATCATCGTCACTTTCTTCAAGAGCGATGATTTCTTCGTCGATTTCGTCTACGCCATACCATGAACGAAGCCCCCATTTGTTGTCTCCAAGAGAGATGAAGCTACCGTCAAAGTTCAACTCTGTGTAGAACAAAGGCAAAGCTTCGCGGATATCGCTGTTTGATGTTCCAAGGTAGTTTTGAATTTCGTTAACAAGATCGCTAAAATGCATCTCATGATCGCGACCACGAAGTTCCAAGATAGCACGCGCTACCTCAATCATAGATAGTTCACTTTTTTCTTGCCCAGCAAATACTTCTAATTCCAAAGCGTTTCTCCTCATTTTTACTACTATCGTCAGAGCAGACAGACTCTGACCTCATTTTATCATGTACTCTTTATTGTACGATAATTTTGCCGAATAGTCAAAGGTTAAGAAAAAATAAAGGTGAAATATTTCAGCTAATTGAAAGACCTGTGTAACATGACCACAGGTATATTGATTTATTTATAACTCAAGGCTGCAACTCCAATACCAACCACAAACTGCAAGAGGATTCCTACAGAGATAAAGGATTATTTGTTGCATCAAATCAAGTAAAAAGATCATTTCAGGTCCTGCCAGTAACTTCGTTTTCTTTCCTTTATTTCATTTTCCCTAGAATAGTGAAAAATCCTTCTCTTGTTAATGAGTTTCATAAGAAAAAGGCTGGAGAATCCAACCTTCTCTATTTATTCAGCTAAGAGTACTTCTTTGATGGTTTGCTTTTGGAGTTTTCTGTTGGATAGATAAAAGAGGCTTTCATAAACCACAGCAAAACCGATCAAAGTCCAGAAGCAAACATTCCTATCAAAGTGATGCTCAATCTTTTCAGGAACCGTATCTTTGATCACACCAATCAAGATCTCCATGATAGCATACTGATAAGTCGTCCCAAGAACAAATCCTAGATAGGCCCAGAAACGATGGGGAGATAGGATATGACCTTGGCATTCACGATTTGTGTAGCCAAAAGCCTTCATAAGAGCCAGGGTTTCGCGACTTTCTGAGACGACAATCCCCAATGACAAAAAGAGAATAGAGAAAGAAAGGATCAAGCCAATCATGATCATCATGGTTTGGATGATGTCATCTGTGTAGTCCCTTAGACCAAAGGACAATTGAACCATGGCCGCAAAACACATAGAGCCAAAGACTACAAAAAACAGGATCGATTTTCTCCCCCAAATCAGCGACGAAGACAGCTCTTTTAGGAAGGATTTTTCTTTCTTAGGAGCACTTTTTCCCCTTTTGACCTTAATCGATGTTGGAGATTTTTTCAATAAGCGAAGGGCCGGCGTTTGTAGTTGTCTTCTAGCATAACCAATCGCAAGAACCATAAAGAAAGTCGTTGGCAGTATCACTAAAGCAATCAAGAGCTGCCAGTGAAAATGAATGGTGATTTCTGGCAAAATCCCCTTTTCATTCCGGAAGTCATAAAAATGTCCCATCATTAGAAAAGAAGCTAAATAGCCAAGAAGCGCTCCAACTCCAAAACTGAGTCCAAAAGCCCAAAATCGTTTAGCCAACTGGCCATTGCTATAGCCTAAAGCCTTTAAAATCCCTAATTGCTCCTTGTGGTCATCGACAAATTGTTTGATATAAAAGCACATGAGAAGGATCGACGTCAAGGACAAGACAACCCCACTGACCATGGCCACCATCCAGGAAAGTGAAACCTGGGCATCATAATAGACCATAATCATCGGATTGGTTTTAGAAATTTCCAACTGCTTGATATCAAGATAAAAATTCAAGAAGAGATTGGCCACAAAAACCGCACAGGCTCCAATGATACTGACGACAACTAATTTTCGAATATCTTTTACTGAAAACATGGCTTACCATCCAATCTCATAAGCAGTCTGTGGCTGATCATTGGTCACAACTTCAGTAATTTTGCCACTATTGACGCGAATGATGGTTCTGGCCATATCCGCAATATTTTGGTTGTGTGTCACCATGATTAGGGTAAAGCCTAGCTTTTCCTTCAACTTCCAGATATAGTCGAGAATCTTGCGCCCTGTTTCTTCATCCAGGGCTCCCGTCGGTTCATCTAAGAAAAGAATCTCTGGCTTTTTGGCCAAGGCCCGAGCAATGGAGACTCTCTGCTGTTCCCCACCTGACAATTCACTCGGATACTTGTCCAGCTTATCGCCAAGTCCCAAATCCTCGATAATCTGCAAAAAATCATGATTGTTTGCCAGGTCTGCCCCCATCTTTACATTCTGTCTGACTGTTAGATTAGGCAATAAATAATACTGCTGAAAGATAAAGGCAATCTTCTCACGTCTAAAGGCTGTCAATTGAGTATCTGTGAGTTGAGCCAAATCCTGTCCTTGAATGAGGATATGTCCCTCGTCTACCTTTTCTAAACCTGACAGAACGTTTAAGAGAGTTGACTTGCCTGATCCAGAAGGACCGAGGATAACCACATCATCCTGGTCTTGAATCTGCAAATCAATCCCTTTTAAAACCTTGGTTTGGCCGTAACTTTTGTGCACATTTTCTAGTTGAATCATTTCTTTCCTAACATTTCTTTGATGAGAGATTGACAAACCTCTGTCAGTAATCCAATCACTTCTTCCATGCTGAATTGATAAATACCAGAAGCAACCATAGAGGCCATGCCGTGTGAGTAGATAAATAAATGCTGGTACAGGCGACTAGCCTCCTCTAACGTCAATGGATAGTCTGCTACAATCGATTCCAGAACCAATTGGTAACTATGATCCTTCATGGGAAGAAAATCTTGAAAGCGACGAATCGGATCTTTGCTAGGATTTTGGAAAAGCAATTGAAAAAGTTGGGGCTCTTTTGAGGCGAACAGGATATAAGCAACCCCGACAGATTGAAAAGGCTTCTCATCTTCTAAAGCCTTTCGTATATACTCCACTACGACCATCTCTGCAGCAACAATAACCTCTGCTTGTAACTCGGCCATATTGGCAAATTGCCCAAAAATCACTCTCGGTGTGGCTCCCAGTTGCTCTGCTAATGCTCGAGCCGTCAAACTAGCCATGCCCTCTTCTCTCACCAATTGTAAAGCTGTCCCAATGATAGTCTCTTTACTAAATTTAACCTTTGGTGGCATAAGACTCCTTTCGCGCAACATTTGTTACGCAACACTTGTTGCATAACAGGATACCATAAAAAAGAAAGACTTGTCAAGAAAAAACTGTAAAACACAAAACAAAAAACAGCGGACTTTTTATTTCTTTGCTACCCAGCCGATAGCATCGCTAGGTGGATTTTCGGTATCAAGCCAGATGAATTCATTCCCGATTTCCCCATTTTTAAACTTGGTCAAGCCAATACCGTTGATTTCTAGTTCGTTGAGTCGTTGTCCTGTCAAAACTTCTCGTTCCTTCAACTGGAAAAGTTAAGGGGAACTAATATAAATCTTCAAGACTTCTGTATTCTATAACTTCATTCTTTATGATACTCTTTTTAAATTCAAAATGATTCAATGGATTATCGATTAATACTAACTTTGGAATATCATCCAGGTTGGTAACCAAGGATAAAATAAAATCTGATTGAAACTCTTTTGCTTTCTCAAATTCTCTAGCAGTCAAACGAATACGCCCTTTAGATTTTCGAATACCTTTAACTTCGGCAAGGTAATAATGTTCTTGAACATCTACTTGGAAATCATAACCATCACCATAAAGGCGGGCATCAGTTAATTGTCCACCTTGAAATTTTTCTTCTTTATCAAAATGGAGTATAAAGTAATTTTCTGCTTTCATTCCAGTTTCTTGTAGACGTTTGAATTTAGTTCGAACTATTGGCTTTTCAATGACTGCTATACCTGTTTTCTTCCCTTCGCTTGCAAGTAGCATTTTAACGATTTCTGCAAAATTGTGAACATCTTCATTCCCAAACATCATATCAATTAAATCTTTACGAAAACGGTAAACTTCGGCTTTTTGCCACCAACCTTTCCAATTGTTCTCAAAATAGGGGTCAAATAAATCCATTCTATTTTTGACTACACTGGTTGTTTCTGCGATGCCTAAAGAAACTATATAACGATAAAACTCGGATTTACTAGAGAATTGAAACTCTTTTATAAATAGCTTATCAAACTTGGCAAGACCATAGTCAATTAAATTTAGCAATTCATAATGAGGGGGTTTAGACATAACTTTCTCCATTAATAGATATTGATTTCATTATACCAAAAAAACACGGCATTCCACCGTGTTTCTGTTTCTATTTCACCAACTTCTTCATCTCATCAATACGTGCGACGGTCGCGTCGTATTTAGCTTGGTAGTCGGCTTGTTTGTCGCGTTCTTTTTGGACGACTTCTGGTTTGGCGTTGGCTACGAAGCGTTCGTTAGAGAGCTTCTTACCGACCATGTCCAGTTCTTTTTGCCATTTAGCGAGTTCCTTGTCGAGGCGAGCTAGTTCTTCTTCGACATTGAGGAGGTCTGCCAGTGGCAGGTAGATTTCTGCTCCTGTGATGACGCTTGACATAGCAAGTTCAGGCGCAGGGATGTTTGAAGCGATTTCTAAGTGTTCTGGATTTGTGAAGCGTTTGATGTAGTTCACATTGCTGTTAAAGAAGGCTTCCAAGTCGCTATCGCTTGTCTTAACAAGGATGGTAATAGGCTTGCTTGGTGCTACGTTTACTTCCGCACGCGCATTCCGAACGGCACGGATCAAGTCTTTGAGACTTTCCACACCAATATGAGCTGCGAGGTCTTCAAAGGCTGGGTTTACAGTTGGGTATGCTGCTGTGACGATAGAGCCTTCTGAGATTTGTCCAAAGATTTCCTCTGTCACGAATGGCATGATTGGGTGAAGGAGACGAAGGATCTTGTCCAAAGTGTAAAGGAGAACAGAACGTGTGATAACTTTCTCTTCTTCGTTGTCGCTATAAAGGACTTCCTTGGTCAACTCAACGTACCAGTCCGCAAACTCATCCCAGATGAAGTTGTAGAGGATGTGGCCAGCGACACCAAACTCAAACTTATCAAAGTTTTCAGTGACTTTGCCGATGGTTTCATTGAGGTTGTGGAGAATCCAGCGGTCAGTGACATTTCCAGCTTCCTTGTTAACAACTTTTTCGACATTGGCTGTTGCTTGCTCGAGGGTCAATCCTTCATTGTTCATGAGGATGTAGCGAGAGATGTTCCAAATCTTGTTAATGAAGTTCCATGAAGCATCCATTTTCTCGTATGAGAAGCGCACGTCTTGGCCTGGTGCAGAGCCGTTTGAAAGGAACCAACGCAGGCTATCTGTTCCGTACTTATCAATAACATCCATCGGATCAATCCCATTGCCCAGTGATTTAGACATCTTACGGCCTTCCTCATCACGAATGAGACCATGAATCAAGGCATTTTTGAATGGCGACTTGCCAGTAAATTCCAAACCTTGGAAAATCATTCGAGATACCCAGAACGGGATAATATCATAACCAGTCACCAAAGTTGATGTTGGATAATAACGTTTGAAGTCTTCTGAGTCGACATCCGGCCAACCCATGGTTGAGAATGGCCAAAGGGCAGAGCTAAACCAAGTATCTAAGACGTCTTCGTCCTGAGTCCATCCCTCACCTTCTGGAGCTTCTTCACCGACGTACATTTCACCCTCGGCATTGTACCAAGCAGGGATTTGGTGACCCCACCAGAGCTGACGAGAGATAACCCAGTCGTGGACATTTTCCATCCATTGGAGGAAGGTATCGTTGAAACGAGGTGGGTAGAATTCTACCTTGTCCTCTGTGTCTTGGTTGGCAATGGCGTTTTTCGCCAATTGGTCCATCTTGACGAACCATTGCGTAGACAAGCGTGGTTCCACCACGACACCTGTACGCTCTGAGTGACCAACACTGTGGACACGTTTTTCGATTTTAACGAGGGCACCGATTTCTTCCAACTTAGCAACGACTGCCTTACGAGCTTCAAAACGAGCCATGCCTGCAAATTCAAAGGCCAAGTCATTCATAGTTCCGTCGTCGTTCATGACGTTGACTTGTGGCAAGTTATGACGTTGACCAACCAAGAAGTCGTTTGGATCGTGGGCAGGCGTGATTTTCACGACACCAGTACCAAACTCAGGGTCTGCGTGCTCATCTCCAACGATTGGGATGAGTTTGTTAGCGATTGGAAGAACGACATGTTTGCCAATCAAGTCCTTGTAGCGTGGGTCTTCTGGATTGACCGCAACGGCAACGTCCCCAAACATGGTCTCAGGACGAGTTGTCGCAACTTCAAGGGCGCGTGAACCGTCTTCCAGCATGTAATTCATGTGGTAGAAGGCACCTTCGACATCCTTGTGAATCACCTCGATATCAGACAAGGCTGTGCGAGCAGCTGGGTCCCAGTTGATGATAAACTCACCACGGTAAATCCAGCCTTTCTTGTAAAGGTCGACAAAGACCTTGCGAACAGCTTTTGACAAACCTTCGTCAAGGGTAAAACGCTCGCGAGAGTAGTCTACAGAGAGACCCATCTTGCCCCATTGTTCCTTGATGGTCGTCGCATATTCGTCTTTCCATTCCCAGACCTTGTTAAGGAATTTTTCACGACCGAGATCATAGCGGGAAATGCCTTCACCACGCAAGCGCTCCTCAACCTTAGCCTGAGTCGCAATCCCAGCGTGGTCCATCCCTGGAAGCCAAAGCGTATCAAAGCCTTGCATGCGTTTTTGACGGATGATAATATCCTGCAAAGTCGTGTCCCAAGCGTGACCAAGGTGAAGTTTCCCAGTTACGTTTGGTGGTGGAATGACGATAGAGTATGGCTTAGCCTTTTGATTGCCTGAAGGCTTGAAAACATCCGCATCAAGCCATTTTTGGTAACGACCAGCCTCAACCTCGGCTGGATTGTATTTAGGTGAAAGTTCTTTAGACATTATTTTTTCTCCTTAATTGTTTTTATTTACAATATTTACCAAACCAATTTTTGATAATTCAATATAAATTTCATCAATTTCTGCAAATGCTGCAAGTGGTGACAGAGTACAGTTTCCAGGATTATATTTAAGATCGTATTTGCTTATCTTTGAAATATAATATCTTGCGTGTTTCAATTTTAATGATTCCAACTTTGACTTAATATCAACTAATGTATTATGGTTTAACTTTAAAAATAATTCATTATAATTACCATAGAGAACGGTGAG
>NZ_RJNK01000014.1:0-13768 GCF_003942585.1 Streptococcus oralis
AAACTGACTTCATTTTTTGATTCTACACATTTTCTTATAATTTCTTGACAAATTGTTTCAAATTTTACATCTTCATCCCGATACTGAATTAAGCAGTCATATGAGGTTCTATTCAAACGTTTTTTTGTATCCGATGCTGTAGCTTTAAACCCATAATATTTTAAAATAATACCTTGTGGAGTCTCTAAAATTTTTGATTTTGGTAGTTCCTTATTTTGAATAGCTTTTGTAAAACCCTCTTTATCTAGTTTTTGAATTAAATCAATTCCAAATTCCTTATATGTAGCATATTCACCTGTTTGAAGCATAAGATTCTCTCTCAATTCTTTGTTTTGCAATTTTTAAATATTCTTTTTCAGCATCGATACCTATAAATCTTCTACCTAATCGCTTTGCAACAACACCCGTAGTGCCACTGCCAACAAATGGATCTAAAATATAGTCTCCTTCTTTAGTAGATGCTAAAATAATACGTTCCAGTAAATATTCTGGTTTTTGTGTTGGATGCTTCCCAGCCCATTTTTCAGCTTTTTTCGTCAACGCTCCTGTCCAAACATCTTTCATTTGTTTACCATCATTCAACTCTTTCATCAAATCGTAATTATAATAATGGCGAGCTTTTTTATCGTTTTTTCTTGCCCATAAAATAGTTTCAGTAGAATGAGTAAAATAACGACAAGATAAATTGGGTGCAGGGTTTGTTTTCTGCCAAGTAATATTATTTAGAATTTTAAAACCTTCTTGCTCTAATGCCATTCCAACTGAGTAAATATTATGCAGACTCCCTGAAATCCATATAGTCCCATTAGGTTTCAAAACTTCTTTTGCTAAACGTATCCATTTACGATTGAATTCGTGCTTTTCCTCAAAGGAAGAAATCTTATCCCAATCTCCTTTATCAACAGAAACAACTTGTCCCCCTGAATTAGATATTCCACCATTACTTAAAAAATATGGTGGATCAGCAAAGATCATATCCATACTCTCTGGTTTCATTTTTGATAATAATTTAAACGTATCTGCATGAACAAGAATCATTTTGTCTTTATTATAGTATGGTTTTGTCATTAAAACACCCCCATACTTATATTCGTTAATTTTCATAATTTGTAACTATAATTTCAGAAATTTTTCCTCGACTTGAAGACTTAGCTCCATTTGTTCGTGTAGCCTCTACATAATGGATATTAAAATCTCGATATAATTCCTCTACTAAATGACTCGATGAATTTGACAACATAACATAAGCACCTGCATCACTTAGTCTCCTAAATGTATCTCTTAATCTAACTTGATCATCATAAGAAAAACCTTCATGAGTATACGATGTAAAAGCACTTGTATCAGATAATGGTATATACGGAGGATCGAAATAAATAAAATCTCCTTCTTGAACATCTAAGAGCGCATCCTCAAAATCGCCCGTTCTAATTTCTATTAGATTGTTATTTAGATAATCTGAAATAGCAAATATTAGCTCTTCATCAACAATTTTAGGATTCTTATAGCTACCGTATGGTACATTGAATTGATTTTTAGAATTCACTCGATATAAGCCATTAAAATCGACTCTTAGCATATATAGAATTCGAGCAGCTCTTTGGACATCGGACATATTGTTTATTCTATCATTACGATCAGCTGAACGTAATTGGAGGTAATAATCCTTTGAATTATTCTCTTGATGATACCTCAATAAATCAATCAACTCTTGAGGATTATCCTTGATTTGTTGATAACAGTTGATCAATTCAGAATTATAATCATTGATAACAGCCCTTTTAGGAGCTATATCAAAAAATAAAGCCCCCCCACCGATGAAGGGTTCATAGTAATGATTATATGATTCAGGCATAAGATCCTTTATTGTAGGCAATAGTTGTCGTTTACCACCTGTCCATTTAGTGAATGGTTGTAAAATAACTTTTTTCTTTTGTTCAATATTCATACCTATTATTATACCACAGACATGTAGCCATTAGTCCTATATTTTACCACTCTTTTTTATATTTCCTTCTAACCTATTTCATAAATTAAAATCATAAAAACGCATAATATCAGGCATTCAAAAACCTTAATATTATGCGTTTTATCAGGGAAAAATTTGCTAGATTTTCTCCTCAAATTGAGTCATTACCCAGCCTCTTCTATTATCTTCTTTTACCCTTTTTTACAGGCATGAGCGTAATATCTCTCAAGCTAAAGTAGGCTAGAGCCAGCATGGCGATTGTGACAAAGAATTCTGTTGGTAACTGGAAGATTTGCAAGATGGACAACATCAGCAAAATCAAGAGTGCAACAACTAAAAAGACCAAGATAACGATGTTGACTGTTCCTTTGATGCTTTGGGGTGTCGCAAATACATAGAGTAGTAATAAGAGTATCCCTATGATTAAATAGACCATCTTTATCTCTTTCTAGCTGTTACTCAGCTGATTTTTTCTTTTTGTTGGCTTTCTCACGCTCTGCCTTGTTGAGGATTTGCTTACGCAAACGGATAGACTCAGGCGTTACTTCCATGTACTCATCGTCGTTCAAGAACTCAAGTGACTCTTCAAGGGTCAAGATACGAGGTGTCTTAATAACAGCAGTTTGGTCCTTGGTAGCTGAACGAACGTTGGTCATTTGTTTGGCTTTGGTGATATTCACTGTCAAGTCATTCTCACGAGAGTTTTCACCGATGATCATTCCTTCGTAAACCTCAGTACCTGGGTTGACAAAGATGGTTCCACGTTCTTCAATCGACATGATTGAGTAAGTTGTTGCCTTACCAGCATCGATGGAAACGAGGGCACCACGGTGACGTCCACCAATTTCACCTGGAATCAATGGCAAGTATTGGTCGAAGGTATGGTTCATGATACCGTAACCACGGGTCATTGACAAGAACTCAGTTGAGTATCCGATCAAACCACGCGCTGGAACAAGGAAGACCAAACGAGTTTGACCATTACCAGTTGAAATCATATCCAACATTTCACCCTTACGTTCAGAAAGGCTTTGGATAACAGATCCTTGGTATTCTTCAGGAGTATCGATTTGCACGCGTTCAAATGGCTCACATTTAACACCGTCAATTTCTTTTACGATAACTTCTGGACGAGATACTTGAAGTTCATAACCCTCACGGCGCATGGTTTCAATCAGGATTGACAAGTGCAATTCTCCACGACCTGAAACAGTCCATTTATCTGGAGAGTCCGTTGGGTCAACACGAAGGGAAACGTCTGTTTGCAATTCTGCCTGCAAGCGTTCTTCTACCTTACGAGAAGTCACCCACTTACCTTCTTTACCAGCAAATGGTGAGTTGTTGACTAAGAAAGTCATTTGAAGAGTTGGCTCATCGATGTGTAGGATTGGAAGAGCTTCAACTGCGTCTGTCGGAGTAATGGTTTCACCGACAAAGATATCTTCCATACCGGAAACGGCAATCAAATCACCCGCTTTTGCTTCTTGGATTTCACGACGTTCCAAACCAAAGAAACCGAAGAGTTTTGTTACACGGAAGTTCTTCGTTGTACCATCTAGTTTAGAAAGGGTAACTTGGTCCCCAACTTTCACACTACCACGGAAGACACGACCGATACCAATACGACCTACGAAGTCGTTGTAGTCCAAAAGTGACACTTGGAACTGCAAAGGCTCATCTGAGTTATCTACTGGAGCTGGGATATGGTCGATAATCGTGTCAAAGATTGGTGCCATCGTAGCTTCTTGGTCAGCAGGATCATCAGACAAGGAAGATGTTCCGTTGATAGCTGAAGCATAAACAACAGGGAAATCAAGCTGGTCATCGTCTGCACCGAGCTCGATAAAGAGTTCTAACACTTCATCGACAACTTCTGCTGGACGAGCTGATGGTTTATCGATTTTATTAACAACCACGATTGGAACAAGGTCTTGTTCCAAGGCTTTTTTTAATACGAAACGAGTTTGTGGCATGGTTCCTTCGTAGGCATCTACGACCAAGACAACACCGTCAACCATTTTCATGATACGCTCAACTTCTCCACCGAAGTCCGCGTGTCCTGGTGTGTCCATGATGTTGATACGTGTGCCATTGTAAGCTACAGCAGTATTCTTGGCAAGGATGGTAATTCCACGCTCTTTTTCGATATCATTTGAGTCCATAGCGCGCTCTGCCAACTCTGTACGAGCGTCCAATGTTGAAGATTGTTTCAACAATTCATCAACGAGGGTTGTTTTCCCGTGGTCAACGTGGGCAATAATGGCTACGTTACGGATATCTTCTCTTAATTTTGTCATGATTTCCTCTATAATATTTAAAATTTATTTTCTAACTGAGCAATTATACCACATTTTCAGTCAAATGACATAACTCAAGCAAGTGTAAATGTTTTCACTTTGTTTTTCTCATCCAGTCATCCCTTTTCAAAGTCAGAGACTTATGATAAGATAGGCTGGTATGCGTTTAGATAGATTATTTGCCCAGGAAAAGATCAGTCGCAAGGGTATGAAACAGGCTCTATTAAAAAAAGAAATCCTAGTCGACGATTGTCCAGCTCGCTCCCTCGCTCAAAATGTCGATACAGGATTACAGAAATTAGTCTTTCAAGGGCGGCAAATCCAAGGATATGAGCACAATTATCTCATGCTTCATAAGCCAAACGGAGTCGTTACAGCTAGCAAGGATAAGAAACTTCCAACCGTCATGGACCTCCTTCCACCTGACATCCAGTCTGAGCAGCTCTATGCTGTCGGCAGATTAGACCGTGATACGACAGGGCTACTCCTTTTGACTGATAATGGACCTCTTGGTTTTCAACTCCTCCATCCCCAGTACCATGTCAACAAATCCTATCAAGTGGTGGTAAATGGACTGCTCACACCAGACCATATCCAGTCATTCAAAGAGGGGATTGTCTTTTTAGGTGGGACCACTTGTAAACCTGCTCAGCTTGAAATTCTAGACGCAAGCCCAACAGATAGCCGAGCCTTCATCACCATCTCAGAAGGAAAATTTCATCAGGTCAAGAAGATGTTTCTCTCAGTCGGTGTCAAGGTGGCCTCTCTCAAACGAGTTCAGTTCGGTGATTTTACGTTAGATTCAGAACTAGCAGAAGGACAATACCGATTCTTAAACCAAGAAGAATTAGAGATGATTAAAAAATACTTAGAAAAAAGTGGATAAAAGAAAAAAAGCTTTAAATTTAAAGCTTTTTTGTTTATTGCTTATCTAAAAAATACTGCGACAGTTACAATCCAGTTAAGTACAGAAACCACAAGTCCTACGATATTGAGAATTTTTTCTGTTTTATAGTCTAGTCCAGATTCTTTTTGGTATGAAAAAGCCAAGACCAATCCTATGATCCCCAAAATCAGACCTACTATTGGAAATAGCAAACCAAGGACGATAGATAAGATACCTAAAATAAGTGAAGGTTTTTTCTTTTGTTGTGAATTCATATTATAAAATCTCCTTAAATTTATTATAAATAATGATACCTTAAGATACTAGCTTTATCTATCATTCGACAGTTTTTAATAGAATCTTAACTCATCTTCACTTTCCCGTTCCAAGAATCCAATCCATAAGAAAGGATATAAATCTCAGAAAAACCTTGTTTTTTCAGATAGAGTGCTGCGTTGGTCACTCGTTGTCCGCGTTGGTTTTCGTAGAGAAGGACAGGTTTATCCTTGCGAAGGGCTGCAAGGCTTGACTTCAACTGATTTGAAGGAATATTGCGCGCTCCGAGGATATGTTTTCTGTGAAATTCTGCTGGTTCACGGACATCAATCAATTGCCCTTTCCGAATCAAGGCTTCAAATTCTGCATTGTCCACAATCTTAGCCGCACGACGAATACGAAGGTAGTTATACCCCATCCAGGCCGCCATTGCTAGTACGATTCCCCAAACAATCCAAATTGTCATAAGTTCTTATCTCCATTTTTCTCTAAGTAGTCTAATTCTATCTTGTGCTCTCTACGAAGAACAGCTTCCGCCTCTAGATAGTCTAGCTTGTCCATCAGACCTGCATCATAGATCCGAGAGAGTTCGAGCTTCATCAGTTCAATATCATACAAGCGCTTCCCCATGTAAACAATAATGCCAAACTGTTTGAGAAATTGCTGCACATCATAGAATGTTTTCATAGCTTCCATTTTAGCAGATTCTAGACTTTTTTTCAATACTGGACCGGCTCTTTCCCCCTATTTTCTTCGTCTTCATTGCCCATTCTTCCGCAAGTGTGGTACAATAAAAACATGAGAATTCAACAACTACACTATATTATCAAAATCGTCGAAACTGGCTCTATGAATGAAGCAGCCAAGCAACTCTTTATCACCCAACCCAGTCTTTCAAATGCCGTTCGAGACTTGGAAAATGAAATGGGCATTGAAATCTTTATCCGCAATCCCAAGGGCATTACCTTGACCCGTGATGGGATGGAGTTTCTCTCCTACGCTCGTCAAGTTGTCGAGCAAACTCAGCTTCTGGAGGAACGCTATAAAAACCCTGTCGCCCACCGCGAACTTTTCAGCGTTTCCTCTCAGCACTATGCTTTTGTAGTCAATGCCTTTGTCTCTCTGCTCAAGAAAAGTGATATGGAGAAATACGAGCTCTTCCTTCGTGAAACTCGGACTTGGGAGATTATCGATGACGTCAAGAACTTCCGTAGTGAGGTCGGTGTCCTCTTTTTAAACAGCTACAATCGCGATGTTTTAACGAAAATGCTAGATGACAATCACCTGCTAGCTCACCACCTCTTTACCGCTCAACCCCATATCTTTGTCAGCAAGACCAACCCTCTAGCTAAAAAAGACAAGGTCAAACTGGCTGATTTGGAAGACTTTCCGTACCTCAGTTATGACCAGGGGACGCACAACTCCTTCTACTTTTCAGAAGAGATCCTTTCACAAGAGCACCACAAGAAATCCATCGTAGTCAGTGACCGTGCCACCCTCTTTAACCTCTTGATTGGTTTGGATGGTTACACCATTGCAACAGGGATTTTGAACAGCAACCTCAACGGAGACAATATCGTTTCCATTCCGCTGGACATTGATGACCCGATTGAACTGGTCTATATCCAGCATGAAAAAACCAGCCTGTCTAAGATGGGCGAACGCTTTATCGAATACTTACTAGAAGAAGTTCAGTTTGATAGTTGATAAACCATCAGACATATTTTATAATATTTCTTAGAAAATAATGATTGGAGAATATCGTTGAAAAAGTTTATATTGGCAAGTGCTGTCGTCCTTTCAATGGCAGGATTGGCACAAGCACCTATCTACGCAGAGGAAAGCAATGCCAATCCTCCTGCTACCACCGAACAAAGCAACTCTAAGGAAGATAAGAAAGATCTTTCAACTAAAACTGAAGAGGAGGTTGCAACACTTCCAAAAGACAAGGCAAAAGAAGAAGCCCCTAAAAAAGAAGGATGGCAGGAAGAAAACAAACAGTGGCGTTTCTATGAAAACAATCAGCCTGTCCTCAAATGGAAAAAAATTCAAGATAAGTGGTACTATTTTGACCAAGAGGGAAATCGACTCAGTGATACCATCTTTGATGGCTATGTTCTCAATAAAGACGGGGTCATGGTAGAAAATGGCTGGGTAGCTCTTGAGGGTAAATGGTACTACGTCAGTGAGTCTGGAAAAATCATCCAACAAAAATGGAAAAAAATCGGAGGAGTTTGGTACTACTTTGACAAAGATGGCGTCATGCTTAGTCAGACAATCGTTGATGGTTATCTCCTTACTAAAAGCGGGGCCATGGCTGAGAATGGCTGGGTAAAGATTGACCAAAATTGGTATTATGTCACACCATCTGGCAGAATCTCGCAAGACAAATGGGAAAAAGTAAACGATTCTTGGTATTATTTTGACAAAAACGGCGTGATGCTCAGCAAAACGACCGTTGGTGCTTACCTGCTCGGCAGTAGCGGGGCTATGGCGGAAAACTCCTGGGTGAGAATTGATCAAAATTGGTATTACGCTAATGAATATGGGAAATATAGCCAAGACAAATGGGAGAAAATCAAGGGAACTTGGTATGCTTTTGAACAAAATGGAGTCATGCTTTCCAATAAATGGAAAGGAAGCTACTACCTCAAATCTAGTGGAGCCATGGCTGAAAAAGAGTGGATCTTTGACAAGGCCTACAACAGTTGGTTCTATCTAAAAGCGAATGGAACCTATGCGGCTCGTGAATGGATTGGAGCTTACTATCTCAAGTCTGGTGGCTATATGGCCAAGAATGAGTGGATTTACGACGATTATTACAAGGCTCGTTACTATTTGGACGATAGTGGCCATTATGTATCAGGAACCTACAAGATAGACGGAAAGGAACACTTGTTTCAAAAATACGGTCAATGGATTTCTGAAGTTTCAACAGAAGGTGGATTTGTAAAAGGTCAATACAGTAAAACGATCTTCCTTGATCCCGGACATGGCGGTCGAGATTCTGGCGCCTTTTACTACAATGTAGCTGAAAAAGATCTCAACATGCAAATCTATCGCAAACTGCGTAAGAAATTAGAAGAATTAGGTTATGCTGTCCTCACATCACGTGACAGTGATATCGATGTTGATTTTAAGACTGAGCGTTCAAGAATGGTAAATAAAACCAACTCTGATATCTTTATCAGTATCCATTTCAATGCTACTGGAAACATTCACTCAAAAGCGAGCGGTATTCAAACCTACTCCTATAGCGATGAACCTGACTATCCAAGTAAGATTAATAAATACTGGCACAACCATCCTGATCGTATGAGTGAAAGCAAACGCCTCGCAGCTGCCATCCACTCCTCTCTTCTAGCAGAAACAGGAGCTAAGGACGCTGGCTTGTTGGAGAGCAGCTATGCCGTACTACGCGAAACAGCCAAACCAGCCGTTCTCCTAGAGCTTGGTTATATGGATAATTTCTCCGAAAACCAACAAATCAGAGATAGCCGCTACCAAGATAAACTGGTCGCAGGCATTGTAAAAGGGATCCAAAAATACTACGCTGGTAAATAAAAACAAAGTCTCGAGAAATCTCGAGACTTTTTATTTGCCTTCTTTTTTATCTTTATCAGGAAAGAGGTAGCCAAGCCCTACACAAGCTAGCACACCGGCACCAATCACCAAACCATTTGAAATTGGCAACAGATCAAAAATAGCATTTGTAATGATAAAGGCGATGATCAAGCACATCAAGCTAGACTTGTAGTCTTTTTTCAAAAAATTTTCTAGCGTGAAATAGAGGAACAATCCTACCGGAATGAGTGACCAGAGATTGACATCCAAACTTGGCCATCCAATATAACCGAAATACAATACAACCGCTGCTGCTACTAAAAATACGATTCCCAATAATTTTTTCATTTTTTGTATCCATTTTCTTTTTTTTATTGACTTGAGTTGTCTGATACTGACCCCTCACGTCCCTTACATGAATTATTATAGCAGAGGAATTTTTCAAGAACAAGCTCTTTTGCCTATCTGGTCTATATCTCGGTCTAAGTGGTTGAATACTCCTGATAAAAGAAAAGAAGCCCTAATGGACTTCTTGATTCTGCCGATTGCAGGGATCGAACCTGTGACCTACGCGTTACGAGTGCGTTGCTCTACCAACTGAGCTAAATCGGCAACTACCTTCATAGTATAGCACTCTGAGAACGATTGTCAAGAGAAAATTTCACAATTTCTTAACCCAAATCAAGCAAGGATTGCTTTTATCCCAAAGTTCAGGAAAGATTTCTAACTTACGAACCCGCACTTTCATAGGCATCCAAACCCCTGTCCCATAGTTTCAAAGAAATGACAAAGAAGACAAGGGAAATCAGAATCAAACCACCGATATTAAAGAAGACATCCTTGTCCTGTAAGAAATAGCTGGCAGGATAGTAGGCCGTAAAAGCGAAAGGTACGATAAAGCTAATCAACCAACGAAGAAGCGAATTGTAAATGGAAATTGGATACTTGGCAAAGTCATTAAACATATAAAAAATGTAAATCATGGCTCCTGACTGCTTGGTCCAAAAAGCGATACTGGCAGTCGCGATTTTCAAGGAAGTATAAATCAAGGTCGCAAAGGGTATACAGACTAGGAAAAGCAGGAATTTAGGAAGGCTCCAGGCAATGCTGCTCACCGTTGTCGCTAGCAGAATACCTCCGACCAATAGTTCCCCCAAGGCATCAATCTGAAAGGTCTCGACTAGGATGTGAAAGAGAGGATTGATAGGACGAGTCAGATACTTGTCAAACTCACCTTTTCTCACCAAGCGTTGCCCTAGTGCCCAGAGATTGTCAAAAAAGAGATGGTCCAGACCCTTGGGAATCAAGGAAAAACCATAAATAAAAGCTATCTCTTGAAAAGTCCAGCCTTCTAGGGATGGAATATGTTGAAAGATGACATTGAGAAACAAGAGGTTCAAGCCTTGGGTCAGGAAAACACCTAAAACACCAACCACAAAATCAACCTTGTATTCCATGATTTGTTTGATGTATTGTCTGATAAAAATCAGATGCATGCGTTGATATTTTTTCATACTAGCCTCCTTGAATGGTGATGAATGACTGAACCCGTTTCCAAATCAACTGAGACAAGCCCACCATCACTAAGAGCCAGAAAAACTGTAGCAAAAGCGCCTGAAGAATCTGACTGGCATCGTATTTTCCAACTATGATCATAACTGGAGTGTAAATCAAGGATGAAAAAGGCAAGAAGGACAGGATATCTGAAACGACCTTAGGAAAGAAAGCCAAGGGAATTAGACTTCCAGACATAAAGGCAACTATGGAAGTCTTGAGTAGATTGGAACCCCATAGATTTTTAAATACAAAGGCTGAAAATCCAAAGCAGATATTAAAGAAAAAGTTAATCAGATAAGCGAGCGTCAAGCTAAATAGATAAAGGACAGTTAGTCCCAGCACTTCTACAATACCTTGCCCAGATAAAATTTTCATCAACACAATGACACTTAAAAATGGAAGCCCAACGCTGATAAAAATCAACCACTTGGAACCTAGCTCGGTAAAAAGATACGAGGCCGCAAAATGCACTGGTCGCAACAAACGCATGATAATGGAACCATCCTTGACCTCCTCTCCAATCATAAAGGACGAATCTGACCTAGTCAGAAGATTAGTCACAAAACTCATAATGATATAGAGGGTGATATCTGCCATACTAAAGCCCTGAATCAAAGACTCTTGCGAAGAATCAAAGACAGCCTTCCAGAGATAAAAGGCCACAAAAGCCCCCATGACATCGCCAATCCGATAGAGAATAAAGTTGACTCGATAGGTAATCAACTCCTGAATGCCCGCATTGATAAAGGGTTTATAACGTCTCCACAATTTGACCATCTTAGAGCTCCTTTCGGTAGAAGCGACGGATAATATCCTCAATATCCGTATCCATCATCTTCAAATCGCGAATCTCAAAATCAGACAAGGTTTGCTTGATAATATCAGCCGACTGGTAGCGGGAACTATCAAATTCAATATTGAGGCTATTTCCTTGTCTATCAATGGTCATATCCGAAAAACCTTCATAGTGAGAAAGGAGATGACTTTGCCCTGGCACCAATTCAAAGGAAAGAGTCTTCATCTTGCCAAATGTTTCCTTGAGCTGGCTAACCGTTCCATCAAAAATCTCTTGCCCCTTGTCAATCATAAAAATCCGATCACAAAGTTGCTCAATGTCGCTCAGGTCGTGAGTGGTCAAGAGAATGGTTGTTTCTTCCTCTTGATTGATCTGGGTAATGGCGCGACGAATGTTGTCCTTGACCGACACATCCAAACCAATGGTCGGTTCATCTAAAAAGAGAACCTTGGGATTGTGAAGCAAGGAAGCCGCAATATCCGCCCGCATCCGTTGTCCCAGTGAAAGAGTCCGCACGGGATCTTTGATAAATTCCTTCAAATCCAAGACTTCATTCAAAAAGTCCATACGCTTATGGAAAAGCGAGTCTGGCACATCGTAAATCTCTTTCAAGACCGTGTATGTCTCTTGCAGGGCCAAATCCCACCATAGCTGGGTGCGTTGCCCAAAGACCACTCCAATATCCTTGACATAATCTTGGCGATTATCCTGCGGAATCTTGCCGTTAATCCGACAAAAACCAGACGTCGGCTTTAAAATCCCTGTCAGCATTTTGATGGTTGTCGACTTCCCCGCACCATTTGCCCCGATAAATCCTAAAATCTGCCCTTTTGGAACCTCAAAAGTCAAATCCTTGACCGCTTCAAATGTCTGCTTTTCAGGATGAATAAAGGAGCGCAAAGCTCCCTTCAAACCAGGTTCCTTAACAGTCTTCACAAAATTTTTCTGAAGATGTTCCACTTCTATCATTGCCATAAATCTCTCCCTATAGCAAGGAATAGCAACATTGTATTTTTAACTACAAATATTCTAAATCCTTACTTTCTACAACTTCTACATTTTATTATTACAGAAGGCTTTATACCAACCTATTATAGTCCAATAAAAAACGGAATGCAAGCGTTTGCCTATAGATTCTGAAATTAGATATTTCTCTCTTAAAATAATACTTTTAAACAAAAATTCTGGTTTAGTAGTTTCCTTAAAACACCAAAAAACCTGCACTTAGAGCAGGTTGGTTGATTAAATTAATTAAAAATATATCTAATACAGTAAAGTAAAACTCACAAAAATCTAAAAACCTAAACGTTCTTGATCCCAATTGCCATACTCATCATATCCAAATTCATCAGGATCCATTGCATCAATTCCACACTGTTCTAAAAAACGAAAACAGTCTTTGCAATAGTAAACTCCATCAATATGATCGCTACCATCCCAATTAAGCTCTCTCTTAGTGAACTCTCCGCCACATTCTTCGCATGTATATAATTTTGACATATAATTACCTCTCTTTGTCCTTTTTAAATTATGTTTCAATCAAATATAGAGTGTAAAACTACAAGTTATTCTCTTTACGGAATTCCTCTTTTTCTAGTTCTGTTCCTCCTCTTACAAAAGTATTTTCGCCTAGATGATATAAATGTACACAAGGAGATTTTCTTTCATCAGGATAAAAATGATTAATAGCTTGTTCTTCTTGTAGCAGTTCAGAAAAGGTTGAATCATCTAGTGATCTGTCTTGCGCTGTATCTTCCAATTCATTAATCCGTCTTTGATTAAGGCTATTCTTGTTAGTTATCAAACTTAAAATAATTAATATAAATTCAGGATTATTTACAACAAAATTTAGACATTGACTCCCACCTTTTGACATACTTTTGCCAACAGATTTTGATATTTTCATGGTAATGTTTAATGCACTATTTGCTTGATCTTTGATTCTTTGCGTATTAATTTTCATTCCTTTCCCCTTTTTTATTTTAATTTTATCTGATTTTTATTGAATTAACTACAATATAGGAGTTAATCAGTCCAATTTTGTATTTTTTGTTTAGTATTTTTGCACATTCTAAAACACTGAAGTCACTAGATTCTATAAAGGATAACTCACTACTTCTATTATCTACAATATACCTAGTTAACAGTCTTTTAAGATACTCTAGTTTTATAATCGATAATAACAATATACAAACCAATATCATAATACAAATAATTATAAAATTCATCATTAAGCTCCTTAATTTTTATTTTTTAATTATATCTTATCAAACAAAATTTGTCGTTCACTTCTACTGAACTTTCTTCAGTTCATCTNAATAATTATATATACGCCCCACATATTTATTTTTCATTAAAGATAAATCGCTCAAGATAGCAAATCCTATTTGTTGATTAATAGCATTATTAAGATTATTATCAAC
>NZ_RJNK01000015.1:0-12909 GCF_003942585.1 Streptococcus oralis
CAACTTCCTAATCCTCCGATTCCTAAGATTAGAACTACTGATTCTTTTAATTTTTTTTGAAAATCCCAAGAATTTATAACAACAGGATTAAGGTCACCAAAAAAATCCACTTGCCTTTTATAGCGGTTAATCTCTTGGGTGGAAAAGGATTCTGTATGACTAACATCATACGTTAATATTCCTTCTTTTCTCAGTTCTTCAATTGTTTCTAAAAATTCTTGTTTGTTAAATTCAGGGTATTTTTTTTTAATTTTATAGTATATATCATCTACATCATGCTCTATTTGAATTAGTTCCAAAAACACATGATATTCGTCTGTAATATTATATATTTTGTGAACTCCACTAGTAGATATCGAAAAGTGGATATCTCCATTTTTCCTATTGTATAGGACACTTACACCCTTTTTTATATAAATATTCATGGCATTCTCCCTGGTATACAAAATAAGAAGGTGGGGTCCCACCTCCTTATTTTAAACTTGGAATAAAAAATATATCCCTAACTACTTTCAATTAGCAGCTTCCGTTTTTTGTGTCTTCTGAAAGAACTTTAACTTCGTTAATCTTTTTCATTTTGAGGTCCTCCTTTTTTTGATGATGATATTGTAACAAAAAAAAAATCAGAAATCAATAGTTTTTTTAGAATTTTTAAAATTTTTTTAAAATACAGTTTTTTACGACAATTAAGACATTTTATGGTAAAATGTCCATAGGAGGTGTGCTAATGAACAGTACTGATTTATTTATAGACTACGATGTTTTTCTAAAAAACTACGAAATTTACAAGACAATGAGTGATATACCTAGTTTTGATTTTTATAATTCATTAATAACTTTAATTAATCCTAGTTACAACAAAGAGTCTATTCGACGACTGGGAGAGTATAAAGAGAAAGTTAAAAACGTAGATAATGCATTATTTACAAGTGATTTGCAAGAAAAATGGGCACAGAATCAATTGACAGTTTCTTTAGAATTGATTATATCTATTTTATATGCTGATAAAATAGATATACAAAGTAATGACTCATTGGACGGATTAAAAAATGGAAAAGGAAAAATTCTATTCTATCCTCATTATGGATCATATATGTCTATATTACCCTTGTTAGCAAGTCAAGGTATAAAATTTACAGTACTTATGGATGAGGGGATGACACATTTTTGGGATGAAATATTACAAAAAGTTTCCTATGGTCAAAATATAAAATTACATGGGATTCAAAATAAGAAATCTATGATAAATGTTTTACATGATATTAAGCATGGATACAATTTGATGATGTATCCTGATTTTACGGCTGGTGAAACACCAGAATATTCAGGTGATTTCTTATCAAAACATGCTTATATCCCACAAGGGCCAGTTAAAATAGCGCAAAAACTGCGAACAGACCTTTTACCGGTCGCTATGGAGTATAAAAACAACCAACTTTTACCTGACATTACTATCGATAAGCCAATTGATTGCAGCAACAGCAAAGAAGCTGCTATGAAAATGATGATATATATGGAGAAAATCATTAAAAAAGATTTAAGTAAATGGTGGTGTTGGGAAATCTATAATGATATTATTTTAAAAAAATAAAAATGATAATTTTAAAAAACAAGTTCAAAATCTTAAAATAGAAAGTGAATCTTTTCATGGAAACTACCTAGCTTATCTATAAAGAAGATTTTAACATACACTTTGTCCCGCATCTCAAAAGTTAGACAGAAAAAATCTAACTTATGGGGTGCGGGACAGACGGTATCCTTTATATAAATTTTACTTAAGAGGATAAATTAAATAGTAAATTCTTCTTCCCCTATTGATTTGATTTTTATGAAATCTTGTATTATACTATAGGTATCAGCTATGTTGAAGGCGGACCCTTTCTAAATGAAAGGAGAATAAGGATGAATGAAAAGATTTAAAATCAAAGAATCAAAATCAAAGTTCCTGTCTCTCCAATTCAAATCTAAGAAAGGGAGACAGGCTATTGTTTACAATTGCAGCTGTCACACTAGTATTTGTCGGATTGACATTTCTAGTTGGATTAGGACAACTATTTGTATCAGTAATTAAGCTTTTCTTAGACTTAAAAGAAAAGCCGTAGCCATTTTCCGTCTGCAACGACACCACCTGCAGACAGAAATATTGTTTAATTGTGGGTTCGTTTTTAGCAAAGCTGGACGGGGGGCTACCAACCCTCCTTTTTTACATCCTAAATAATAAAGAACGTCTTGCATACCACCTGCAGACGTTCTTTTGTTTTGTTTAATTGTGGGTTCGTTTAACAGCTTTAAGTAGGCACCACCCTACCGTTAAAAATGATAATTTACTACACCTTTAACCAACTGCTTAACTTTATCTATAACTATGATATAACATTTCACGCGCGCTGTCAACGATTTAGCGAAATTTTTAGCTAATATTTTTGAAAATAGTCTATAAATCTTTTAAATTTCATTTTTTTCGATTTATTAAATTACTTTTAGTGCATTTTATAAATTTTAGCTATTTTTAAAAAACCTCCTCTCTATCAATTCCTGGATAGGGATCTTGATCATTTAAAATCCTAATGAAACAGTCTATGCTAGATTGTAGATGAAAAAGCTCGCTGTTTATTGCTGCTGTATCAGATATTTCTGCTAATCGACCACACTGCCGTTGCATATGCCAAATTAATTTTTTGATATTTTTTTCTTTTAATCTATTCATACTTTAATTATATATTTTACAATTCTAGTGTGTTGTAAAATCCCTGAAATGCTAGAATTTTCAGCTCAAAAATAAAATAATTAAAAATTTTTAAAATATCCCTTGACATTTTATGAAAATTAGGATATACTAGCATAACTAGTATTACTAGCATTTCTAGCGTTACTAGAAGGGTGTTTTATTTTTTAAAAAGGAGGCCGAAATTATGGCAAACAAACATGAAATCAATTATCTCGTAGCTTTACCTGTGGTAAATGTTGATTTCCAATCAGCGAGAGAGGTACTGGATGCGCACTTGAATAAAGCTAAGGATGCAGGAGCTGTATACTTCAGCACAAGTAATAGAATAGACCCTAAGAAACTGGAAAAGGTAACCCAAGTATTACTTGTAAGCAAATTATTTACTTATATTGCTGATTTAGTCGGCTATGACTATTTTGAAGATAAATCAGCCCCTTCCGACGTTGTTAGTTATGCTCCAGCAATTTTCGCAGAGGATCAAGACAATCATTGGTTAAAATTAGCAAATATCAGACCAATTGGCTTTGATGAATTGAATACTTTCGAGATGGTAAATAAGAAAGTACAAGACAAGTATAATGGTGTTGGTAACTACGTCATGAACACTGGACGTCTGCAGGTGTTCTATGCCAAGAAAACATTCTAAGTGTAGTAAATTACAAAAGAGCATTTCGTATTAACGAGATGCTCTTTTATCTGTAAAAGTTGCAGCCTATTAACCTAAAAACTCGGTTTCGATAGCTCGAATCAAGTTTTCTCTATCATACTTTGATTTGTCCATGGTTTTCTGTTACTCTAGTAATATATAAAAAATTACAGGGTTAAATCATGACAAAATTAGAGAAAAAATATGACGAATTAGAGGAGTTTTGGTCTCCTGCCGTATTTTTCGGAAAGTTATCGAATGTTTTTTGTTTATCAAAAAAAAAAACTAATGACGAGTAGAGTTTTTTTTGATAGAATATTACTTAGGGGAGGGTATTATGCTCCCCCCCGAGGGAAACATGTCTGAACCTAACGAAATAGCGTCTCATTAATCAAATAATCATTGTCGAACATAATCTGATATGGCGGGTATTTCCAAAAAGGACATGAAGATATGAAAAATATTTTCTATTTTTTGGATAAGATTTACAAGAACCGTAAAAGGGTGATTGCGTTAGGCCTACTTATTCAGTTTGGATTTGTAGTACTTAAAGGAATCTTATCTATAATTTCCTCGCAGTAGCCTATAAGGACATTGCGAATATAGGGGGAAGCATCGTGGTGGGTGCTCCCCTTTTTTGAATAAAAAAATAAGAACAGGGGAAACTGTTCTTATTTTTCATCTATAATTCCCTCAAAATAATCTATAAAGACATTCCGAGAAGTTTATACAAACATAGTGGTGGGGTTTGTATATATCGAAGACATGAATAAACTAGGGTATTAAGCTTATTCCTACCTTCAATATATACATTCTACCATTTTTTTTTGAAAAAATCGTAAAAAATGATTTTTTTTTTGAATTTTTTATCTTTTCATCATAATTTTTAAGTTTTTTTGATGAAATTTTATATGATGAGTTTCCCAATTTAAAAATCCTGACTCTCTCTAAATTATGAATATCAATTAATCCTATCATACTTTGATTTGCCCATGATTTTCTGTTACTCTAGTAATAGATAAAATTACAAGGTGAAATCATGACAAAATTAGAGAAAAAATATGACGAATTAGAGAATTTTTGGTCTCCTACCGTTCGATTATATGTAGATTATTTTTTTACTACAAATACAAAAGACTTATACAACTACCGTAAGTTAAATAGCTTGAAAAAATTCCTTGATTTCTACGCGAGTAACCATCTTAAAAAGGCTACTAATGAATTAACCATGGATGATTTAGAGCAAACACCTGTAGAAATTGTTGCAGATTATGTCAACTCTTTAGAGTTAAAACCAAACGGGAAAAGACGATTTATCAGTGTTTTAAACTCATTTTGGAACTACTACACTGTCTCATCGTTCTCAGGTAATAGAAAAGCTCCACACTTTTACCGCAATGTTATGAACGAATGGATCAATGAGTATGGTATGCTTTCTCTTTTTACATCAAAAAGAGGGACAGGAAACACAGTACGAGTAATTCATTATGATTTGCCATCTATGCTATACCTCTTTGATAAAATTGATAAGAATGAGAAACTTACGAGGCCCTATGACTTCTTCCCTTATGAAGCAGCTGGATCATCTAAATGGCTGACAAATAAAGACAGGGATTTAGCAATCATCGCTTTACTTGCTGGAACTGGAGTTGATATTGAACAATTAGCGCAAACTACTTATAGAGATATTGACTTACACAAACAGACGTTAACAATTATATCTCCTAAAGGTGAACGGATCAAAAAACCTATTGTAAGTGAGTTTATCCACTATATCTCACCATATATTAAAAAAAGAGAGAAATTGCTGGCTACTAATACTAGTGATTCTCTATTTCTCGACTTTAAAAGAAAACCATTAACTGCTCCAAAAATATCAGGAGTAATAAGTAGGATCGATGCCATTTTTGGAAAAGCTTTATCAGCAGCTATTTTAAAACAAACTCATTCGCGCATTCTACTTGAGAAAAACAAGGATTTCTTGGATTTGATTCAAAGAAAAAAGTAAGATGCAACCAAATTCACTCACTTTTTTCTCATGTATTCCAAACTTTCCATGTTTCGGTAGTGCTATTGATACCTTTAACTCGAAAACCCTACTTTTCTGCTACTTTTAACTCAGGTAACCCTACCTTTTGTTATTTTTAATTCAATTTTTCAATAAATAAAAAAGAGATACTTAAATAGTACTCTCTTTTCACTTTTATCATCTTATATAGAGCGCCATGAGAAATTCACTGTGAGGGATTATGTAGTATTGTTTCGTGATTTCAGAAGAGAATACTACCCCAATCATAGCGTACTCGTCTTTGTATCTCTCGTAGAGTATCTCAAAATAATCATAATTGCTAACGTCACCATAGTCCAATTTTACAAGGGGCATTTTTACCTTGTCAAAATAATCATCTATGTAAGTCAAGATTAAAGAGAATGGACTATCAAGATCTTCCACTAATTCAGCCGATACTACATCATAAGGTAAAACATATTCAGTCCTACATTTGTGTAACAGCCTTTCGTTTTCTTGGCTATCCTCAGTCACTATATCGTGCATGATAGCCTCTGTAATTTGAGATAGAGCATTGACCTCTGGGAGTGCAAATAAGGTCACGTTACTCTCTTGTGTTTTATCGTAATAAAATAGGCCACTATCTCCAAAAGGTACGGTATACAAATTGTTAATGAAATTCATAATGCGCACATGTAGACGATTATCTTTTGGCTCTGAAATATTGTCAAAGACAAAGAAGATTGTATCTCCTCGATAATACTTCTCTTCAAAATATCCCCATATTTTCCCAAGCAGCTTGAAATGAGGCTCTGTATTTCTGTCATACTCAATAAAATACCTCTGACCTTTTACAAAAATAACTGCATCTGGGACAAGTGATATAAGTTTTCTATTAAACGGGAAAAAGTAAGTGATGTTCAATTCTCTGGGTGATAAATCTGTGCACTGTTCAACTATTCGTCTACCGATTTTCAGCGCCAACTTTCTTGTATGATAATCATGTAGATGTATTTTTCTGATCCCATCTTTACCACCAATCATTTTATTTGTCTTGAGGCTATAATGCGAACCTCTGAACTCTGTAACCTCTGTCAGTTCAGTAAGGCCTGGGATCTCATGAATGATATCTAACAGCCAGTCAGCAAAATACTTAGGAACATATAAAAACTTAGTCTTACCTATTCTGTAATTGTCTTCAAAGTGACTTAGTGGCATTCTGCTATTTCCTATGAAGGAATAGAGGGTTTTGTTATTCAACTCTTTGCCTGTAAGGATGTAATACTGATCCAGTATCATTTCTCTTGAAAAATACCTTAAGCGAATTAAATGATACATGAGTAAGATTGTATCTCTTGTGAAATATATCTTCTTTTCACTATTTGGATTTGGTAAATAATAAGCCACTACATCTTTTGGAATATGCTCTGTTTTTTCTTTACTTTTTCTTTGTTTTTTCTTGTTGTTCATTAATTATCTCTCTCTTAAACTCCGATTTCTTCTAGGTGATAGCTGTTTTTATCTATAGTTTATCATGATTGTTCTCTGATGAACAGTCAATTCAGGCTATCATAGCCGAAATCGGACTTTCCTCTCAAAATTCAGCTCATTTTTAGCATCTACAACACGTTCGATTTATTGTCCAAATTTTAGTCATATTCTAAAAAATAGTAAAAGTAGAGGTGACACCCCTATAAAGTCACTTTGGTTTAAAATCGACTCTCCGCCTACAGGGACATGGGTTTTCGGTTCTTTTTTGAACCACTATGTTTCTCGACCTAAAAAACGATTAACCACCTCTGTTGTATTTTGTTGTAAATTAAGCAGCATCAAGGGATTACAGCAACCTTTTTTACTTAGGATGTTTCTCAGCCTAAAAAACGATTAACTACCTCTGTTGTATTTCGTTGTAAATCAAGCAATATCAAGGATTTACGGCAACCTTTTTTACCTAGGATGTTTCTCAATTTAAGAAACAATTGACCATCCCAATGCAATATAGCTATAAAGATAGTAGCATCAATAAGTTAATAAACTCTTTTTTAATCTCTATCTTTCTCAAAGAAAAAGGGCTGCATACGCAAGCCTCAACTCTTAATATAGGTCCAAAAATGACATTTGTACACCTTAAATATTTTTTGAAGGATTTAATGAGCACTAGTTAACGATTCTTACTCCCCCCGTTTAAACAGGGGGGATTTTTTTAATTTTTGGAAGAAATTGACCTTTTTAAGTTTCAAAATGAGAATAATATAAGTATAAAGAAAAAATAAAGGAGAACTAATATGGAAAATTGGATTTTTAATATCTATTTATCCTTGCAAATCTTAGTATCTATATTGGATATTGTAGATTTCGTTAGATACAAATATCATAGATAAATAGAAACTAGAAAAGGACTTGCATATGCAAGTCCTCATTAGTGATTATTTAATCTTCAAATATGTCCATCTGCTCTGGTAAAACCTCTAATGATTTATTGTCTAATCTAGCTAGCATTTCTTGTTTTTTACGCTCCAGTTCAGCCCTCGTTTCATTACTCGTGGTATTTATGTAATCAGGATTTGACCACGAAGGAACATTCGACTTATTTTTTTTTGCTTTTTGACTTGGTTTAGGATTATTAAATTTGTTTGGATCATATGATGCAGCTGTTTCTGGTTTCCATGTAAACTCATATCCAAGTACGGGATTCCCACGCTTGTTTGATTTTATTTTTCTGACTTTTAAACCTTCAAAATATGGAGACAGTTGTTTTATAATTGGTTTCACTACCGCACGATCAATCTCGCTTGATTTATAAGTGTCCGGCATATCCAAGAGTGTCTTAAATTCTTCAATCTTGAATTTCCTTTTTCCATACGTACGCCACTGCTTTAAAAGTCGATAGGCTGTTTTAGCATATGTTGAACGAATATTGGTAAACTCCTCAAGCTCATATTGGGTAAACTGCACTTCAAGTTTATTGATGATGTACTCAAATTTAGACGACACCTCAACTTCTACGGTCCGTTCCAATTCGTCAACTCGAAAATATGAGAATAAATTCATGACTAAGTACGAGTGTTCAGTACGCTCATAGTATTTTAAATCCACCACTTTATCTGCGACTGATCTCATCGTTTGTGACCATCTAGGTAGATGCATTTCCTTACTTGCTATCCCTCTAAGTTCGTCAGCGTTAAATTTCATTAATTTAGTGCCTTCATTACGAGCCTTAGCGATTATCGTAAAGAAAAAATTCATTTCTTCAGATGTCCATTTACGCATCACCACAGTATTTAAATCATTGTGATATTTTACTACTTCATTGCTCATTTATATATACCTCTATCTTGTATTGATTATAGCACAAACCTCATTATTAAGCAAAAAAAATATTTATTCTTTATAAACTGACATTTGTACACCTATAAACTGACATTTGTACACCTATAAACTGACATTTGTACACCTATAAACTGACATTTGTACACCTATAAACTGACATTTGTACACCTATAAACTGACATTTGTACACCTATAAACTGACATTTGTACACCTATAAACTGACATTTGTACACCCATAAAAGTTGAAATCCTTAGAGTACCAATGGATTTGCGAACTGCTAAACATATAATAAATAATAATAAATATATATAAAAGAGTCTCACTTCGTTTCGACACCTCTACCCTTTTGAAAAAATTTTGACGTTTTTACCTCTTATCTAACCACTTGCAAATATAATGGACCAAAATCTCCACTTCAATAGCAAGTAAGATATTAAAAATAATATCCATCTTTATATCCTCCTTTTTAGATAGATTTGCAGAAAGGCCTCTACAACTATGATCGTATCATGACAAAAAAGGGATTTTTTACGCTTTTCACTACAGTACAAAATTTAAGACGTCATCAGGCGCCATATTTTGGCCGTTAAGGGGCTTTCTGCTAAATAGTCGGTGGTGGGTTTACCTTGGACTCTTTAAGGGGCGAATACGTTCTTATATAGTCTTAAATAAGTGCTTAGTTTTTATTTAGCATTCCTTGATGGCAGCAAGAAACTAAATCAGGATAAAAAAGGAGTCTACATTATAACAACAGAAGAAAAATTGAATCAACCTGCAGGAACTATTAAAGAAGGTGTTAAAAAAACATCTTTCATAAAAAAAGTTCATGATTTTCATACATATTATGCGTGTAGAATTGTGTAGAATATGCTACAATGTATCTACACATAGCGTTATAATTGTATATCAACTGAATTTAGTAGAGGAGCAAAAAATGAGTGTTCAAATAAGCATCCGAGTTTCTAAGGAACAGAAAGAGAAATTTGTAGAACTAGCTAAAAATGAAAACAAGACAATCACGCAATATATACTTGATCGTTGCATTGTAGAAAATAGCTACACAGAATATAGCAGTGTAGATGATGATAGCAATCGTGTAGAAACTGTATTGCATGAGCAAATTAAGCAGCTTCGTGCTGATTTTGATAATGAACGAAGATTTTATATTTCTCAGATTGATGAAAAAGATGGGCAAATTGCAGATATTTTAGAAACTAACAACAACCAACTCCAGTTGATTGGAGCCCTAACTATAAAAAATGAAACACTACTTTTGGAAACAAAGAAGAGTTGGTGGCAACGTTTGTTTTCAAAAAGATGATAAGGCTATTATGAGAGCTTATGGTTTGACAAAAGTAGTAGATGGACAGGAGACTTGGCTAAGTGAAACAGTAGCAATACTATTTGAAATGTATGAAGAGATTAGACCCAAATTAGGTCTATTTTTTGTATAACTGCCTCCAATTTGCGTTTTTTCATACAAAAAATACGCATTTTTGATGCTGACAGGACAATTCTGAGCATTTTTCAGATTTTTTCGTAAGTAACATATCACTAAAACCCTTAGAGCCTCAAGGACATGCGCAGTTTTATTAAAACAACTTTCCGAAAAATACAAATTTTTCGGAAAGTTGATGCGGATATTATACAATATAATTTTTTTAGTTGATTTTGGTTTATACTTGATTTATGCTCTATGTCACTCAAGTTTAGAGCAAGATGACACTATTTGGCTAGACTTAAGTCCAACAATCGGTCACGCACAGTCTGATTATAGACCTGATATTGTCATAATCAAAAAAAAGGCTTATTTAAAGTGAAAATAAATTTTTTCAATGCTCTTAGCTATGTAATGTGTGTTCAACCTAAAACGATTGACATTGTAGTACGTGAATATGTTCAAGATGCGTATCTGTTTTGTCAGGAGTTAGAAGAAGTATCGGGAGTATTTTACCAATACTTCTTTAGTAATAAAAAATGAATCTTATCTAAATATAGATTACTCTAATCTTAGTATTCTAAAAATTTTAGGTAACATTATAATTATATATATTAGGAGGATTACTCCCCCAAATATGAATATCAACCCTCCATTCACTTCTTTTTGAAAAAGATAAGTGAATACTAGGGTACCTATTGGCATGATAGATGTATTTAGTGTAAATAAAGTACTCATTACTCTGCCTAAAAATTTTGTTTCGATGGTACTTTGAAGGTAAGTCATCACAATAATATTTAAAACAACAAGAGTAAACGCTATGATTCCCATAAATATACTACCAAGAAAAGAAATAATAATTTGAGAGTTAGTTGATGCAAATGTGATGCCTAAACCAATAATAGCCATAGCTAAGAGAACAAGTGGCATGGTTATCTTACTCGAGAGTAAGATGTTGTTTTCTTTCTTATCTGGCAATAGTGACATTGAAATACTGGCTAAAAGCATTCCTACTGCGGCCATAGTTTCAAGCATTCCTACTGTCGAGTTATCTAACAGAAGTTGTTCTTTTAATACAAAGGGAACCCCAATACTGATAGATGTGTAGAAAAAATTGAGAATAACACTTACAAGAATAATGTATTTTACAATTTGATTTTCTTTAAGAAATTGAATGATTTCTTTGACTCCATGCAGAGGATTTTTACAATTCGTAGCCTTGTTCTCTTGCTCGTTATATTCATAGTAAAATTTCATACTAAGTAGAACTCCTAAAGAGAGGAGGTTTGCAAAGATTTCAATTAGAATAAAACCTGCAAAACCTAACCAACCATAAAAAATGACTCCAATAGCTGGAGAAAGCATGGTTGCAATTGCAATGGCAGTCTGTGTAACAGAACTTAATCTTTGAATTTTTTTATCATTTACTAATTCATGAATTGAGGCTGAATAACAAGTATCACTTATATTGACTGTAATAGAGTGAAGTATTACAAACGGAATTACTAGGTATAAGATACTCGAAGAATCCATAAGAAAATAAAAAGCATAGAACAAAAGAAAGGTAAAAATTCTAAAGATGAAATTATATAGCAAAATTTTCTTGTGTGGGTATCTATCTACTAGATTACCAATGGGAACTAAGAAAATCAAACTGACTAAAGGATAAATAATCATATTAATCCCAAAACTCATTGCAGATTTTGTTTGATCCAGTAGCATCAAACCTAAAGCAAAATTGAAAGATTTCCCGCTCAAAGAGCCAATGAAATTGCTAATAAAATCTTTTATAATTTGCTTATTTGAGATACGGTCACTAATTATATTTTTCATTTACACTCTCCCCTGCAAGTACTACATTTATCTACTTCATCTATTTCCTCCCATTCAATTTCAAAAGTATTTATATTAAAAAAACCTCTCCTGTTTAAAGTCTTGATTTCATCTACATCTGTAATTAATTTAACACATTCCCATGCTTGTATACTAGCAATTATGTTAGACAGTACTGAAATAGCTCCTGCAGATTTTCTTGTATTAATTACTACTTCTAAATCGGAATTTTCAACCTCTTTCTTATACTTTTCATCAAAACACTTCCAACATGCAGATTTATAAGGAATTATTGAAGGACCTATCAAACCTGTATGCCCGTTGTAACCTCCACCAATGATATGTTTTTTGTCGAATTTCATACATAATTCTGAAACCCAGGTAGAAGTTGTATTAATGTCGGGAAAGTCTGCACAATTTATAATTACATCAGATAAACAAATTTGCTTTTTTAAATCAAGTAAGTCAGTCTTATTTTCAATTTTTTTATTAATTTTTTCAACTACAAGGTTGTCATTAATAAGCAATAACTTTCTACTAAGGGAATCAATTTTTTTAGTTCCAATATCATTAATGTCATATAAAGTTTGCCTTGTTAGGTTGTGCTCCTCTACATAATCAAAATCACAAATAATTAGTTTTCCTATCCCCATCATTGTCAACAATTGAGCAATCCAACTTCCTAATCCTCCGATTCCTAAGATTAGAACTACTGATTCTTTTAATTTTTTTTGAAAATCCCAAGAATTTATAACAACAGGATTAAGGTCACCAAAAAAATCCACTTGCCTTTTATAGCGGTTAATCTCTTGGGTGGAAAAGGATTCTGTATGACTAACATCATACGTTAATATTCCTTCTTTTCTCAGTTCTTCAATTGTTTCTAAAAATTCTTGTTTGTTAAATTCAGGGTATTTTTTTTTA
>NZ_RJNK01000016.1:0-8889 GCF_003942585.1 Streptococcus oralis
ACTCTATTCTTCCGATTCAAAAAAATAACATTGACAATTAAAATCTTTATTCTTTACAATTTTTTCTACTTCACAACTGATAAACTTGTATGAAAATAACTTACCACGAAAATATAAAAAATCATTTTCGGTAAAATCCATTGAAACTATAAAAGTATCTAATAACATTTGGACATAGCAGTCTAAGATCGGAATAATCTTTTCCTTAACAATAACTTTTGCTAATATATCATCAGCTGGTAAAGAAGACGAAAATACAATTTCACAAATATCATAAAAAGAATGAAATCTATATACTTGCACTAAAGAATTATATTCAAAATACGTTATTCTTCCACAGTCAAAATTAATATTATATACCTTCATTTATGTTTATCCTTATACTTTGCAAATAATTTCGAGTCAATTATCACCTAAAAAACAAAGGGACAAGAATAACTGCCCCTTTGTTTATTCTATATCAACTAACTTCTTCGACATAAATAACACCAACAATATTTGCTATTTCTTCCATTAGTTTAAGATGTTCAAACTTACCTGAAAGTTCTAGAGTCATAAATGATGCTATTCTTTTGTCTGGAACATCAAAATATTCAATTCTTTCAGAATTAACATCTCCAAAAGCAGTTCTTGAATCATTCAATCGAATTCCATTTTCTGCACAATAAACTAATACTCGATTATATGCCTCAGTAGATTTAACTACAATATATAATTCAATAACTTTTGAACGACTTTGAAGATATTTTTTTAAAGGCTGAAACATAGAAATCACACTCCACACAGAAATAGCTACTAACAGAGCACCTTCATAAAAACCTACTCCAATAGCTAAACCTATTCCTGCAGAAGCCCAGATTCCTGCTGCAGTTGTCAGACCAGTAACCTTCTTTTTATCTGTGATAAGAATTGTTCCAGCTCCAAGAAAACCAACACCAGAAATAACTTGAGCACCTAAACGTGTCGGATCTCCTGTTCCAAACTTATAAGATACAAATTCATTAGTCATCATAATCAAACAAGCAGCCATACAAACGATACTATGTGTACGAATACCTGCTGGTTGAGATTTACTTCCTCTTTCTAAGCCAATAATACTTCCAATGACCAAAGATAACACGACTCTAATAATAATTTCAATGTATGATAGTCCAATGCTGGATGATTGCATTACTATTTCCTTTTCTTACCACGCGGTCTCTGTGTGAAGTACAATACAGTTCCTGAAATAATCATTAGAACAATTGTATAAACAAATACAAGAGCTTGTGCATTAGATGTTGCTGTTTCATCACCTGCAGAACGAATCGTAATACCTAATGGTTGAGCCAATGGATGATAAAGGAATACAGATAAATCGAAATCGGTCAATAAAGAGTTAAAGTTGAGTGCGATAACAGAAAGAACTACCGGCAAGATGAAAGGAATAATAACCTTCATCATTGTGTAAAATGGTGAAGCCCCCATACTTCTAGCAGCATCCTCCATCTCATCATCAACACTAAATAAGATTGCACGTACCATTCTATAAGAGAATGGAATTTTTACAACAATATAAGCGATTAGCAAAATTACTAAACTACCAACTAGAATCTGGTTAAAGACTAAAAGTTGAGGTTGGTTGAAAGTGAACAATAAACTAACTGCTAGAAGTGTACTTGGTAATAGCCAAGGAAGAAGAGCTCCGTATTCGAACAAGAAATCAAATCGAGTTTTATGTTTACGAACTACTCGCGCAAACACAACAGCAAGAACTGTTGCAGTAGTTGCTGCAATGATAGAATATATAAAGCTGACTAGGAATGGAGAAAACGCAACACTATTACTAAAGAACAATCTGTAATTATCAAGAGTAAAGTTTGATAATGATAAGTTTCCTGACTGTATTGCAACTGGGTCAGTAAATGAATACAATACAATGAAAATCAATGGTAACATGAAAACAGTGAACAAAGCATAAGCAACAATATGTGCAATGATATTCCATGGTTTAGATGTGATTTTTTGTTTTTTCAAAGGTGCTTTCGTTTTAGAAATAGAAATATAATTTCCGCCTTTTTCGATCTTGTTCATAATAGTAAGCAAAATCGTAGTGGCAATACCCAAAATAATTGCTAGAAAGGCGGCTAAGTCACGAGAATTTCCCATTCCAGCAAATGTTATGATCATTGGGTTAATAGTTTGGAATTCTTTCCCACCAACAATCATAGGTGCTGCTACTGCTGATAACCCACTTAGAAAAACCATAATTGTAAGAGCGAATAAAGTAGGAATTAGAGTTGGCAATACTACTTTTCTAAACACTGTAAATGGTTTGGCACCCATATTACGTGCAGCTTCAATAGTATGATAGTCTACACTTCGAATTGTATTAGTTAGGAATAAGGTGTGATTAGCAGTACCAGAAAATGTCATAATAAATAGAACTGCACCATAACCAATAAACCAGTTAGGATCTAAAGATGGAATAATACTTTGTAAAAATTTGGTAATCATTCCATATGGTCCATAAACGAATTTATAACCAGTAGCCAAAACTACTCCACCGTAGATTAGTGACGTCATGTATCCTAGTTTTAATATTTTAGCTCCTTTAATATCAAAATATTCTGTAAACAATACACAAAGTACACCAACAACATTAACAGTTATAATTAGTGAGAATGCTAACTTGAAACTGTTAAAAATACTCTGAATCGCACGTTGAGATTTAAAAGCTCGTTGTACGACATCAAGTGAAAACTCCCCACCTTTCACAAATACATTAACTACTAAATCAAAGTTTGGATAAATGATGAAAGTTACCAAGAACCAGATTAAGCCTAAACGAATGAGCCAATCTTTCCAATTTAATTTATGACGCATACTGCCCCTCCTTAAAATTGCAGAACGTCTGATGGTGTGATAAATAATTCCACACTTTCTCCGACAGATCTAATAGCTGACTGACTATCGATACTTGTTACATTAAGAATTTGGTTTTCAGATACCTGAACAGTATAGTGAATTGTAACTCCTGAAAATTCAACATCAATAATTGAACCTTTTAAGACAAAATCCTGATCCGTTTCACGTTTGAAGCGAACTTTTTCTAAACGAATGTAACCTTTTTTATCTTCCAAAAAAACATGAGCATTATTTAGAAGAATTCCGTGAACAGTTTCATCTGTAAGTACGTTAATGTCTCCAATGAAATCACATACAAATTCTGTTTGAGAATTATGATAAATTTCTACTGGTGTCCCCACTTGTTCAATAAAACCATTATTAAAAACAGCAATCCTATCAGATAGCGTTAACGCTTCCTCTTGGTCATGTGTAACATATAGAGTTGTAATTCCCAATTCTTTTTGAAGACGTTTCAACTCTTTTCTCAAATCCACACGTAATTTTGCATCTAGGTTTGACAAGGGTTCATCCAAACATAGGATTTTAGGTTCCAAAACAAGAGCACGAGCTAAAGCTACACGCTGCTGTTGTCCTCCAGATAATTCTGAAACGTTACGTTGCAATTGTTGATCTGAAATCTTAATTTTAGCAGCCACTGCAGAAACCTTGGCTTTAATAACATCTGGAGCAACTTTTTTAACTTTTAAACCAAATGCAATATTATCAAAAACTGTCATTGTTGGAAATAGTGCGTAAGATTGGAATACGATCCCGATTCCACGTTTTTCAGGCTCCAAGTGCGTAACATCTGTGCCATTAACCTCAATACTTCCAGATGAAGGGTCTAGAAAACCTACCAAAGCTCTCAAAGTTGTTGATTTACCACATCCAGAAGGTCCTAGAAAGGTAAAGAATTCTCCTTCCTGAATATCTAAATTAAGATTATCAATCGCGATAAAATCACCATANTTAATTTGAATATTATCAAATTTAATCATATTATTAACTTCCTTTACTAATATATAAAAAGTCCCTCTTAATTTCTTTTGTATGTGCAGAAACATTAGAGAGACTTGGAATTTTAAAAATTACACTTATGTCCTATTTTACATATTCAAGTTCAGCTTTTTCGACCCATTCGTCCAAATGTTTTCCAACAGCTTCCCAATCAATACTTTGTGGTTTCACTTGATCAACAAATTTCTTAGTTGCTTCTGGTAACTCTTTCACTGCCTCAGTATTTGCAGGAATAGAACCAAAGTTTTTGCTATACTCTACTTGAATTTCTGTTTGACCAAACCAATCAATAAATTCTTTAGCTAAAGCTTGTTTCTTACTAGTATTCAAAATCATTGTTTGTTCAGTTACAAACGGGACACCAATTTCAGGAGACATTACTTTAAATACAACATTTTGTTCTTTCTGTCCAACTAATGCACCAGAACCCCACATCATTCCATACTGGATTGGGTCATCCTTATCCAACATTTTAACAATTGAACTTTCACCCTTTTGAAGAGTGTACGCATTTTCCAAATATTCTTTAGCTGCTTGCCAACCTTTTTCAGAAACACCCAATTCTCCTTTATCATCTAGATAACGAACAAGGATACTTGCCAAGATAGCACGCCCTGTTCCACCTGAGAGCCCAGAAATTGAATATTTACCTTTATACTTGCTACCTAACTCAGTCCAATCTTTAGGCATTTCTTTTACATCAGGCGCCCCAATTAAAACTAATGGTTGAACAATCACAGGATTATAATAATTATCTTTATCTGATAAAGATTGATCAATTTTATCTAACCATTTAGGCTTGTACTGTACTAGTAATTTTTGATCTCTAATTTTATTTGAATCAACAGCACCAATTCCAAATACCATATCTGCAACTGCATTATTCTTCTCAGCAATAACACGGTCTGCTAATTGAGCACCAGGGATATCAACCATTTTAATATTGAAACCAGCTTCTTTTGCTTTAGCAGTTAGCCAATCTCCACGTCCGTTTGAAACAGAGTTAGAATAAATTACTAATTCTTGGCTCTTATCAGCTTTTTCTTCTGATTGAGGTGTATCGCTCGAAGAATTTGATGAATTATTTGAACCACCTGAACATGCTGCCAATGTTGTAACCGCAACCCCTGCAGCTAAAAGCGATAACAATTTAGATTTTTTCATATGAAAACTCCTTTATATTTTTAATAATAATTTTTTTTAAAATTTTTCACAATATGGAACAAATCGTCTCATATCTTCAAATACTGTATAATCAATACGATTTACAGTAATTACAGGAATCTTTTCAAGTAGAACTTTTGTTAATTCCTTTTTCACCTTTGTAAACTCTTCATTTTCATCTTCCGTTAATGGAACTCGAAGATATCCAATTGAGATATGGAATTGATAGCGATCATGATTAGGGAATCGAACACCTGCTTTTTCTGAAACATACGTTCTAATTTCTTCTAATCGTTTAGCTGATTTTTCATCTGCTGGTTCAACTAAAATGTTTTGATTGCCCATTTCAGTAACTCGCATATGAATATCTTCGTTGAGTAATGGGAAGATTTCTAGTTGCTTAGCAAAGTAATCATGAATTTCTTGTAATGGTGTATCTAGTGGTAGATGACTACTCCAAAATTCAGACTCACGATTTTCGTGACAAAGTAACTCTATTACTGTCATATGAATAGAATCTCTTGGAGTTAATGTAAATTTATCTATAAATGGCAACTCTCTATAACGTGATTGAATGATATCAACAACTTCCATCAAATCTGAATTAGTATAAAGATTTGCAACAACTGTATTCCCTGGGAAATGATTAAATTCCCCGTTCTCTTTGAACTTAATTTTTGTTAAGTTTTTCATAAAAAGACCTTCTTTTTTATTTTTGACATCGGTGTCATTCATGTTTACATTATACAATGTAAACGATTACTTTGTCAAGCGCTTTCATAATTTTTTTTTGATTTTTTTTATATATACATATCACAAGACTATTGTGCTTTATTATTTATTGTATCCATTAGGATTTTTGGATTGCCAATTCCATGTATCTCTACACATATCTTCAACCGTTTTCGTAGTCTTCCAATTTAACTCCTTATACGCTTTGTCTGCATTTGCATAACAAGTCGCAACGTCTCCTGATCGTCTTGGAACAATTTTATAAGGAATTGGAACCTTATTGACACTTTCAAATGTATTTACAAGTTGTAATACACTAGTTCCCTCTCCTGAGCCCAGGTTATAAATATAAACATCTGTTTTTTCGGATACTTTTTCTAAAGCTTTTATATGCCCTATCGCTAAATCCACTACATGGATATAATCGCGAACACCAGTACCATCTACCGTATCATAATCATCTCCAAAAACACTTAGCTCTGATCGCTTGCCTACAGCTACTTGTGCAATAAAAGGCATCAAGTTGTTGGGAATTCCAGAGGGGTCTTCACCAATAAGCCCAGACTCATGAGCCCCGATCGGATTAAAATAACGAAGCAATGCAATACTCCACTCTGAATCTGCTACATGAACATCTTTTAAAATTTGTTCAAGCATCACTTTGGTGTACCCATAAGGGTTTGTTGCACTTGTCGGCATTGTCTCAATGAGGGGTGATTGATTGTGAATGCCGTATACAGTCGCACTCGATGAAAATACAATCTTCTTAACTTTAAACTCTGACATCACTTCAACAAGAGCTAATGTGCTCATAATATTATTTTCGTAGTACATCACAGGCTTTTGCACGGATTCTCCGACAGCTTTGTATCCTGCAAAATGAATTGCAGCCTCAATAGATTCTTGTTCAAAAACTTTTCTCAATCCTTGTTTATCACAAACATCTAATTCGTAAAACGCAGGACGTTTCCCAGTAATTGCTTCAATCCGATCTAATACCAAGATGCTAGAGTTCGAAAGGTTATCGACAATTACGACTTCCTTCCCTAAATTTAATAATTCTACTACGGTATGGCTACCAATATAACCAGCTCCGCCTGTCACCAATATTGCCATTTGGGGTTCCTCCTAACTAATTCCAACCGACTTAACAAATCTCATAAACGCTTCATGTCCAAACGGAGTATTCTTATAAACGCCAGCATCTTCGAGAACTCTCGCAAATACTTGTCCTACTTCGTGTTGAACTACGCGATTAACCTCTTCTTTTTTAATATTAGGATATTTTTCTTTCAATTGGTCAGCCCATTCTAAATGATAGTTTGCAATTGAATTTTTTTCTCCTAAAAGATATTTTTCAACTTCTTCTAACTCTGTTTTCAAACGAGGTGGTAAAATCGCAAGTCCCATCACTTCGATTAACCCGATATTTTCCTTTTTAATATGTTGTACATCTTGATGAGGGTGGTAAACACCATCTGGGTATTGTTTAGTAGTATGGTTATCTCTCAGAACAATATCCAATTCATATCTTCCATCCACTTTACGAGCAATAGGAGTCACCGTATGGTGTGGAATATCTTCAGTCTTAGCAATGATGTCTACTTCTAAATCTGAATATTCTCTCCAGATATTTAGGATTTTAGTAGCTAATTCTACCAAACGATTTTTATTTTCACCTTGTAGCCTAATCACTGACATCGGCCATTTTACAATACCTGCTTTAACATCCTCAAAGTCTTTAAAAAGAAATTCTCTCTCAATTTTTGCTTTTTCCATTGGGAAAATATGTTTTCCTCCCTGGTAGTGATTATGACTAAGAATAGAACCTCCTGAGATAGGAAGATCAGAATTTGAACCAGCAAAATATCCTGGTAAAATATCAACAATCTCCAATAATTGTTCAAATGTTTTGGACGTAATAGCCATTGGTACATGTTGACTATTCAAGAATATCGCATGCTCATTAAAATATGAGTATGGGGAATACTGGAAACCCCATACTTCGTCTCCCAGTTCCAACCGAATAATTCTATGATTAGCACGTGCTGGATAATTTATTCTCCCCTGATAACCTTCATTTTCCATACAAAGTAAACATTTTGGATAATTAGATGACTTTACCAATTTCTCTGCTGCGATTGTTTTCGGATCTTTTTCCGGTTTTGATAAATTGATTGTAATTTCAAGTGAACCATAATTAGTTTCAGTATGAAAAGCTATATTTTTAGCGATAGCTGACAATTTAATATAGTCGCTATCTTTACTTAACTGATAGAACTCTTCAACTGCTTCCTGTGGCGAAACATCATATGAACTCCAAAAAATATCATTAAGGCGACTTGGTAATGGAACGATAAAATTCATCAGCTCTGCACCTAAACATTCCTTTGCCTCAGCTAAATCAGCAATTTTACCGTTCTTTAAAGCTATTTCTACTAAATTGTCTTTTAATTTTTTAAGATCACTATCATTTGAAATCTTATCAGTTCCTTCTTCACCGATTAAAGCCAATATTCTATTTTTTATATATATTTGGTCCATCGATTTATAAATTCCATATTCAATAACTTTATTAGCAAAATTATCTACTATTGTCTGCATATATACTCCTCTTTAACTATAATACTCCAATTTCCTGATAATCTAACCATTTATAAATAGATTTTGTTGTATGGGACATCTTATCAAGAATATTAATAACTTCTAAAAATACAATAGCTTCATCAACATTTGAGGATTCAATAAGAAAGTTCTCTACTACTTTGTCTCCTAGTTTTTGACATAGACCAGATATCAACTTACATTTTTTATTATAGTCATATACGTCAGGTTCATAGTTTCTATTCTTATACCATGTTAGAGTTTTCTTTAAGTGATCCCCTAGAATAAAATGTATTTTTAGCATTTCATAAAATAATGGTCCCCATTCATGCATTGTATGAATATTTTTTAAATTCTTAACTATTTCAATGATTCGATCACCAATACGTTCAATATCTGTGGATAATTTTACTATAGTTATAATTTTTCTCAAATCAACAGAAACAGGATGTTGTAAACAGATGAGTTCAATACCTTTCATAT
>NZ_RJNK01000017.1:0-5021 GCF_003942585.1 Streptococcus oralis
ATTGAGTGACAAAGACCTTTGAAAACTGAACAAGACGAACCAATGTGCAGGGCACTATAACTAAGGTTATAGTACTGAACAATGAAAAAAACAATAAATCTGTCAGTGACAGAAATGAGTGAGAACTCAAACTTTTAATGAGAGTTTGATCCTGGCTCAGGACGAACGCTGGCGGCGTGCCTAATACATGCAAGTAGAACGCTGAAGAGAGGAGCTTGCTCTTCTTGGATGAGTTGCGAACGGGTGAGTAACGCGTAGGTAACCTGCCTGGTAGCGGGGGATAACTATTGGAAACGATAGCTAATACCGCATAATAGCAGTTATTGCATGATAACTGTTTGAAAGGTGCAAATGCATCACTACCAGATGGACCTGCGTTGTATTAGCTAGTTGGTGAGGTAACGGCTCACCAAGGCGACGATACATAGCCGACCTGAGAGGGTGATCGGCCACACTGGGACTGAGACACGGCCCAGACTCCTACGGGAGGCAGCAGTAGGGAATCTTCGGCAATGGACGGAAGTCTGACCGAGCAACGCCGCGTGAGTGAAGAAGGTTTTCGGATCGTAAAGCTCTGTTGTAAGAGAAGAACGAGTGTGAGAGTGGAAAGTTCACACTGTGACGGTATCTTACCAGAAAGGGACGGCTAACTACGTGCCAGCAGCCGCGGTAATACGTAGGTCCCGAGCGTTGTCCGGATTTATTGGGCGTAAAGCGAGCGCAGGCGGTTAGATAAGTCTGAAGTTAAAGGCTGTGGCTTAACCATAGTACGCTTTGGAAACTGTTTAACTTGAGTGCAAGAGGGGAGAGTGGAATTCCATGTGTAGCGGTGAAATGCGTAGATATATGGAGGAACACCGGTGGCGAAAGCGGCTCTCTGGCTTGTAACTGACGCTGAGGCTCGAAAGCGTGGGGAGCAAACAGGATTAGATACCCTGGTAGTCCACGCCGTAAACGATGAGTGCTAGGTGTTAGACCCTTTCCGGGGTTTAGTGCCGCAGCTAACGCATTAAGCACTCCGCCTGGGGAGTACGACCGCAAGGTTGAAACTCAAAGGAATTGACGGGGGCCCGCACAAGCGGTGGAGCATGTGGTTTAATTCGAAGCAACGCGAAGAACCTTACCAGGTCTTGACATCCCTCTGATCGCTCTAGAGATAGAGTTTTCCTTCGGGACAGAGGTGACAGGTGGTGCATGGTTGTCGTCAGCTCGTGTCGTGAGATGTTGGGTTAAGTCCCGCAACGAGCGCAACCCCTATTGTTAGTTGCCATCATTTAGTTGGGCACTCTAGCGAGACTGCCGGTAATAAACCGGAGGAAGGTGGGGATGACGTCAAATCATCATGCCCCTTATGACCTGGGCTACACACGTGCTACAATGGCTGGTACAACGAGTCGCAAGCCGGTGACGGCAAGCTAATCTCTTAAAGCCAGTCTCAGTTCGGATTGTAGGCTGCAACTCGCCTACATGAAGTCGGAATCGCTAGTAATCGCGGATCAGCACGCCGCGGTGAATACGTTCCCGGGCCTTGTACACACCGCCCGTCACACCACGAGAGTTTGTAACACCCGAAGTCGGTGAGGTAACCTTTTAGGAGCCAGCCGCCTAAGGTGGGATAGATGATTGGGGTGAAGTCGTAACAAGGTAGCCGTATCGGAAGGTGCGGCTGGATCACCTCCTTTCTAAGGATAAGGAATGCACATTGGTCTTGTTTAGTCTTGAGAGGTCTTGTGGGGCCTTAGCTCAGCTGGGAGAGCGCCTGCTTTGCACGCAGGAGGTCAGCGGTTCGATCCCGCTAGGCTCCATTGGTGAGAGATCACCAAGTAATGCACATTGAAAATTGAATATCTATATCAAATAGTAACAAGAAAATAAACCGAAACGCTGTAGTATTAAAAGAGTTTATGACTGAAAGGTCAAAAATAAGGTTAAGTTAATAAGGGCGCACGGTGGATGCCTTGGCACTAGGAGCCGAAGAAGGACGTGACAAACGACGATATGCCTTGGGTAGCTGTAAGTAAGCGATGATCCAGGGATTTCCGAATGGGGGAACCCAACAGGTACTACCTGTTACCCGCATCTGTTAAGGATGTGAGGAGGAAGACGCAGTGAACTGAAACATCTAAGTAGCTGCAGGAAGAGAAAGCAAAAGCGATTGCCTTAGTAGCGGCGAGCGAAACGGCAGGAGGGCAAACCGAAGAGTTTACTCTTCGGGGTTGTAGGACTGCAAAGTGGACTCAAAGATTATAGAAGAATGATTTGGGAAGATCAGCCAAAGAGAGTAATAGCCTCGTATTTAAAATAGTCTTTGTACCTAGCAGTATCCTGAGTACGGCGGGACACGCGAAATCCCGTCGGAATCTGGGAGGACCATCTCCCAACCCTAAATACTCCCTAGTGACCGATAGTGAACCAGTACCGTGAGGGAAAGGTGAAAAGCACCCCGGGAGGGGAGTGAAATAGAACCTGAAACCGTGTGCCTACAACAAGTTCGAGCCCGTTAATGGGTGAGAGCGTGCCTTTTGTAGAATGAACCGGCGAGTTACGATATGATGCGAGGTTAAGTTGAAGAGACGGAGCCGCAGGGAAACCGAGTCTGAATAGGGCGCATTAGTATCATGTCGTAGACCCGAAACCATGTGACCTACCCATGAGCAGGTTGAAGGTGCGGTAAGACGCACTGGAGGACCGAACCAGGGCACGTTGAAAAGTGCTTGGATGACTTGTGGGTAGCGGAGAAATTCCAAACGAACTTGGAGATAGCTGGTTCTCTCCGAAATAGCTTTAGGGCTAGCGTCGACATTAGAGATTCTTGGAGGTAGAGCACTGTTTGGGTGAGGGGTCCATCCCGGATTACCAATCTCAGATAAACTCCGAATGCCAAAGAATTATGGTCGGCAGTCAGACTGCGAGTGCTAAGATCCGTAGTCGAAAGGGAAACAGCCCAGACCACCAGCTAAGGTCCCAAAATAATTGTTAAGTGGAAAAGGATGTGGGGTTGCACAGACAACTAGGATGTTAGCTTAGAAGCAGCTATTCATTCAAAGAGTGCGTAATAGCTCACTAGTCGAGTGACCCTGCGCCGAAAATGTACCGGGGCTAAAACAATTTACCGAAGCTGTGGATACCTTTATAGGTATGGTAGGAGAGCGTTCTATGTGTGAAGAAGGTGTACCGTGAGGAGTGCTGGAACGCATAGAAGTGAGAATGCCGGTATGAGTAGCGAAAGACAGGTGAGAATCCTGTCCACCGTAAGACTAAGGTTTCCAGGGGAAGGCTCGTCCGCCCTGGGTTAGTCGGGACCTAAGGAGAGACCGAAAGGTGTATCCGATGGACAACAGGTTGATATTCCTGTACTAGAGTATGTAGTGATGGAGGGACGCAGTAGGCTAACTAAAGCAGACGAATGGAAGTGTCTGTCTAAGCAGTGAGGTGTGAATTGAGTCAAATGCTTAATTCTATAACATTGAGCTGTGATGGGGAGCGAAGTTTAGTAGCGAAGTTAGTGACGTCACACTGCCAAGAAAAGCTTCTAGCGTTTAAGCATACTCTACCCGTACCGCAAACCGACACAGGTAGTCGAGGCGAGTAGCCTCAGGTGAGCGAGAGAACTCTCGTTAAGGAACTCGGCAAAATGACCCCGTAACTTCGGGAGAAGGGGTGCTGACTTAGGTCAGCCGCAGTGAATAGGCCCAAGCAACTGTTTATCAAAAACACAGCTCTCTGCTAAATCGTAAGATGATGTATAGGGGGTGACGCCTGCCCGGTGCTGGAAGGTTAAGAGGAGTGCTTAGGAGTAATCCGAAGGTATGAATTGAAGCCCCAGTAAACGGCGGCCGTAACTATAACGGTCCTAAGGTAGCGAAATTCCTTGTCGGGTAAGTTCCGACCCGCACGAAAGGCGTAATGATTTGGGCACTGTCTCAACGAGAGACTCGGTGAAATTTTAGTACCTGTGAAGATGCAGGTTACCCGCGACAGGACGGAAAGACCCCATGGAGCTTTACTGCAGTTTGATATTGAGTGTCTGTACCACATGTACAGGATAGGTAGGAGTCTATGAGATCGGGACGCCAGTTTCGAAGGAGACGTTGTTGGGATACTACCCTTGTGTTATGGCCACTCTAACCCAGATAGGTTATCCCTATCGGAGACAGTGTCTGACGGGCAGTTTGACTGGGGCGGTCGCCTCCTAAAAGGTAACGGAGGCGCCCAAAGGTTCCCTCAGAATGGTTGGAAATCATTCGCAGAGTGTAAAGGTATAAGGGAGCTTGACTGCGAGAGCTACAACTCGAGCAGGGACGAAAGTCGGGCTTAGTGATCCGGTGGTTCCGTATGGAAGGGCCATCGCTCAACGGATAAAAGCTACCCTGGGGATAACAGGCTTATCTCCCCCAAGAGTTCACATCGACGGGGAGGTTTGGCACCTCGATGTCGGCTCGTCGCATCCTGGGGCTGTAGTCGGTCCCAAGGGTTGGGCTGTTCGCCCATTAAAGCGGCACGCGAGCTGGGTTCAGAACGTCGTGAGACAGTTCGGTCCCTATCCGTCGCGGGCGTAGGAAATTTGAGAGGATCTGCTCCTAGTACGAGAGGACCAGAGTGGACTTACCGCTGGTGTACCAGTTGTCTTGCCAAAGGCATCGCTGGGTAGCTATGTAGGGACGGGATAAACGCTGAAAGCATCTAAGTGTGAAACCCACCTCAAGATGAGATTTCCCATGATTTTATATCAGTAAGAGCCCTGAGAGATGATCAGGTAGATAGGTTAGAAGTGGAAGTGTGGCGACACATGTAGCGGACTAATACTAATAGCTCGAGGACTTATCCAAAGTAACTGAGAATACGAAGTGTAAGGTTTTCTTGGTATTTGATAGATATTCAATTTTGAGTAGGTATTACTCAGAGTTAAGTGACGATAGCCTAGGAGATACACCTGTACCCATGCCGAACACAGCAGTTAAGCCCTAGAACGCCGGAAGTAGTTGGGGGTTGCCCCCTGTGAGATATGGAAGTCGCTTAGC
>NZ_RJNK01000018.1:0-1942 GCF_003942585.1 Streptococcus oralis
CATCGCAGCCTTGACCCCAAGCGACAGTGCAACATATGAAAATGGAAATACTGTTTCCGCTAAGCAACCATCTCAAATCACATACACAGATAGTGTGAACGACGGCACTTGGACCTTCAAGGGTTACAATGCAGCTAGTGCTGTAGTCAACAAGTCCAATGTAGAGTTTGTAGGAAAATGGGCCTTTAAAGCCAACAAGTATCAAGCTACTTATCGCTTCGAGAGCGAGACATCAGGAAAAGCTCTTCCGGCAGCCATCGCAGCTTTGACGCCAAGCGACAGTGCAACATATGTGAATGGTGCCTCTGTTTCGGCTAAACAACCATCCCAAACCACTTACACCGACGCAGTGAACGACGGCACCTGGACCTTCAAGGGTTACGACGCAGCTAGCGCTGTAGTCAACAAAGCTAATGTAGAGTTTGTAGGAAAATGGACCTTTGAAGCCAACAAGTACCAAGCGACTTACCGCTTCGAGAGCGAGACAGCAGGAAAAGCTCTTCCAGCGGAAATCACCGCTTTGATTCCAAGCGATAGTGCAACTTATGTGAATGGTGCCTCTGTTTCGGCTAAACAACCAGCGAAAGCGACCTACACAGATACTGTGAACGACGGCACTTGGACCTTCAAGGGCTATGACGCAGGCAATGCAGTCGTGAACAAGGATAATGTAGAGTTTGTAGGAAAATGGACCTTTGAAGCTAACAAGTACCAAGCGACTTACCGCTTCGAGAGCGAAGGAACAAGTAAAGCTCTTCCAGCAGGTATCGCAACGCTGCTTCCAAGTGACAGTGCAACTTATGTGAATGGTGCCTCTGTTTCGGCTAAACAACCATCCCAAACCACATACACAGACGCAGTGAACGACGGCACATGGACCTTCAAGGGCTATGACGCAGCTAGCGCCGTTGTCAACAAGGCTAATGTTGTGTTTGTAGGTAACTGGACCTTTGAAGCTAACAAGTACCAAGCGACTTATCGCTTCGAGAGCGCCACAGCAGGTAAGGCTCTTCCAGCAGGCATTGCCACGCTACTTCCAAGCGATAGTGCAACATATGTGAATGGTGCCTCTGTCTCCGCTCAACAACCATCTCAAACCACATACACCGACGCAGTGAATGACGGCACCTGGACCTTCAAGGGTTACGACGCAGCTAGCGCCGTTGTCAACAAGTCCAATGTAGAGTTTGTAGGAAAATGGACCTTTGAAGCCAACAAGTACCAAGCGACTTACCGCTTCGAGAGCGCCACAGCAGGAAAAGCTCTTCCGGCAGCCATCGCAGCTTTGACGCCAAGCGACAGTGCAACATATGAGAATGGTGAGTCTGTCTCCGCTCAACAACCATCCCAAACCACTTACACAGATACTGTGAACGACGGCACCTGGACCTTCAAGGGCTATGACGCAGCTAGCGCCGTTGTCAACAAGGCTAATGTTGTGTTTGTAGGTAACTGGACCTTTGAAGCTAACAAGTACCAAGCGACTTATCGCTTCGAGAGCGCCACAGCAGGTAAGGCTCTTCCAGCAGGCATTGCCACGCTACTTCCAAGCGATAGTGCAACATATGTGAATGGTGCCTCTGTCTCCGCTCAACAACCATCTCAAACCACATACACCGACGCAGTGAACGATGGCACATGGACCTTCAAGGGTTACGACGCAGCTAGCGCTGTAGTCAACAAGTCCGATGTGGAGTTTGTAGGTAAATGGACCTTTGAAGCTAACAAGTACCAAGCTACTTACAGTTTCGCAAGTGCAACAGCAGGTAAGCAACTTCCAGCAGCTATCGCAGCATTGACCCCAAGCGACAGTGCAACTTATGAGAATGGTAACTCTGTTTCCGCTCAACAACCATCCCAAACCACATACACCGACGCAGTGAACGATGGCACATGGACCTTCAAGGGTTACGACGCAGCTAGCGCTGTAGTCAACAAGTCC
>NZ_RJNK01000019.1:0-1570 GCF_003942585.1 Streptococcus oralis
TCAGCAAGCGCGAGCCAGTCTGCGTCAATTAGTGCNAGCCAAAGCGCATCAGCATCTGTATCAGCAAGTATCAGTGCTAGCCAATCAGCATCAAGCTCAGCAAATGCTAGCCAAAGTGCTTCAGCAAGCGCAAGCCACTCAGCATCTGTAAGTGCAAGTCAATCAGCAAGCGCATCAGTATCAGCAAGTCAAAGTACTTCAGCATCTGTAAGTGCTAGCCAAAGTGCCTCAGCTTCAGCATCTAACAACCAGAACTCAGCTTCTATCTCAGCAAGCGCGAGCCAGTCTGCGTCAATTAGTGCGAGCCAAAGCGCATCAGCATCTGTATCAGCAAGTATCAGTGCTAGCCAATCAGCATCAAGCTCAGCAAATGCTAGCCAAAGTGCTTCAGCAAGCGCAAGCCACTCAGCATCTGTAAGTGCAAGTCAATCAGCAAGCGCATCAGTATCAGCTAGCCAATCAACTTCAGCATCTGTATCAGCTAGCCAATCAGCTTCAGCGTCTGTAAGTGCAAGCCAATCAGCAAGCGCATCAGTAAGCTCAAGTCAATCAACTTCAGCATCAGTATCTGCAAGCCAATCAACTTCAGCATCTGTATCAGCTAGCCAATCAGCAAGCGCATCAGTAAGCTCAAGTCAATCAACTTCAGCATCAGTATCTGCAAGTCAATCAACTTCAGCATCTGTAAGTGCAAGTCAATCAACTAGCGCATCAGTATCTGCAAGTGAATCAGCTTCAGCATCAGTATCTGCAAGTGAATCAGCTTCAGCATCTGTATCAGCTAGCCAATCAACTAGCGCATCAGTATCTGCAAGTGAATCAGCTTCAGCATCTGTATCAGCTAGCCAATCAGCTTCAGCGTCTGTAAGTGCAAGCCAATCAGCAAGCGCATCAGTAAGCTCAAGCCAATCAACTTCAGCATCTGTATCAGCTAGCCAATCAGCAAGCGCATCAGTAAGCTCAAGTCAATCAACTTCAGCATCAGTATCTGCAAGCCAATCAACTTCAGCATCTGTATCAGCTAGCCAATCAGCAAGCGCATCAGTAAGCTCAAGTCAATCAACTTCAGCATCAGTATCTGCAAGTGAATCAGCTTCAGCATCAGTATCTGCAAGCCAATCAACTAGCGCATCAGTATCTGCAAGTGAATCAGCTTCAGCATCAGTATCTGCAAGTCAATCAACTTCAGCATCAGTAAGCTCAAGTCAATCAGCTTCAGCTTCTGTATCAGCAAGTGAATCAGCTTCAGCATCTGTAAGTGCAAGTCAATCAACTTCAGCATCTGTATCAGCTAGCCAATCAACTAGCGCATCAGTAAGCTCAAGTGAATCAGCTTCAGCATCAGTAAGCTCAAGTGAATCAGCTTCAGCATCAGTATCTGCAAGCCAATCAACTAGCGCATCAGTATCTGCAAGTGAATCAGCTTCAGCATCAGTATCTGCAAGTCAATCAACTTCAGCATCTGTAAGCTCAAGTGAATCAGCTTCAGCTTCTGTATCAGCAAGTGAATCAGCTTCAGCATCTGTAAGTGCAAGTCAATCAACTTCAGCATCTGTATCAGCTAGCCAAT
>NZ_RJNK01000020.1:0-781 GCF_003942585.1 Streptococcus oralis
TCAGTATCTGCAAGTCAATCAGCTTCAGCATCTGTATCAGCTAGCCAATCAGCAAGCGCATCAGTAAGCTCAAGTCAATCAACTTCAGCATCAGTATCTGCAAGTCAATCAACTTCAGCATCTGTATCAGCTAGCCAATCAACTTCAGCATCAGTATCAGCAAGCCAATCAGCTTCAGCATCTGTAAGTGCAAGTCAATCAACTAGAGCATCAGTATCCGCAAGTGAATCAGCTTCAGCATCAGTATCAGCAAGTNAATCAGCTTCAGCATCAGTATCTGCAAGCCAATCAACTAGCGCATCAGTATCTGCAAGTGAATCAGCTTCAGCATCAGTATCTGCAAGTCAATCAACTTCAGCATCTGTAAGCTCAAGTGAATCAGCTTCAGCTTCTGTATCAGCAAGTGAATCAGCTTCAGCATCTGTAAGTGCAAGTCAATCAACTTCAGCATCTGTATCAGCTAGCCAATCAACTAGCGNATCAGTAAGCTCAAGTGAATCAGCTTCAGCATCAGTAAGCTCAAGTGAATCAGCTTCAGCATCAGTATCTGCAAGTCAATCAACTTCAGCATCTGTATCAGCTAGCCAATCAGCAAGCGCATCAGTAAGCTCAAGTCAATCAACTTCAGCATCAGTATCTGCAAGTCAATCAACTTCAGCATCTGTATCAGCTAGCCAATCAACTTCAGCATCAGTATCAGCTAGCCAATCAGCTTCAGCATCAGTATCTGCAAGCCAATCAACTAGCGCATCAGTATCTGCAAGTGAATCAGCTTCAGCAT
>NZ_RJNK01000021.1:0-776 GCF_003942585.1 Streptococcus oralis
CGAGCCAAAGCGCATCAGCATCTGTATCAGCAAGTATCAGTGCTAGCCAATCAGCATCAAGCTCAGCAAATGCTAGCCAAAGTGCCTCAGCTTCAGCATCTAACAACCAGAACTCAGCTTCTATCTCAGCAAGCGCGAGCCAGTCTGCGTCAATTAGTGCGAGCCAAAGCGCATCAGCATCTGTATCAGCAAGTATCAGTGCTAGCCAATCAGCATCAAGCTCAGCAAATGCTAGCCAAAGTGCCTCAGCTTCAGCATCTAACAACCAGAACTCNGCTTCTATCTCAGCAAGCGCGAGCCAGTCTGCGTCAATTAGTGCGAGCCAAAGCGCATCAGCATCTGTATCAGCAAGTATCAGTGCTAGCCAATCAGCATCAAGCTCAGCAAATGCTAGCCAAAGTGCTTCAGCAAGCGCAAGTCAATCAGCAAGCGCATCAGTATCAGCAAGTCAAAGTACTTCAGCATCTGTAAGTGCTAGCCAAAGTGCCTCAGCTTCAGCATCTAACAACCAGAACTCAGCTTCTATCTCAGCAAGCGCGAGCCAGTCTGCGTCAATTAGTGCNAGCCAAAGCGCATCAGCATCTGTATCAGCAAGTATCAGTGCTAGCCAATCAGCATCAAGCTCAGCAAATGCTAGCCAAAGTGCTTCAGCAAGCGCAAGCCACTCAGCATCTGTAAGTGCAAGTCAATCAGCAAGCGCATCAGTATCAGCAAGTCAAAGTACTTCAGCATCTGTAAGTGCTAGCCAAAGTGCCTCAGCTTCAGCATCTAACAAC
>NZ_RJNK01000022.1:0-746 GCF_003942585.1 Streptococcus oralis
ATGCGCTAGTTGATTGACTTGGATTGACTTGCAGATACTGATGCGCTAGTTGATTGACTTGCTGATACAGATGCTGAAGCTGATTCACTTGCAGATACTGATGCGCTAGTTGATTGACTTGCACTTACAGATGCTGAAGCTGATTGGCTAGCTGATACTGATGCTGAAGTTGATTGGCTAGCTGATACAGATGCTGAAGTTGATTGACTTGCAGATACTGATGCGGAAGTTGATTGACAGATGCTGAAGTTGATTGACTTGCAGATGCTGATGCTGAAGTTGATTGACTTGAGGATGCTGATGCGCTAGCTGATTGGCTAGCTGATACAAGCTGATACAGATGCTGAAGCTGATTCACTTGCAGATACTGATGCTGACTTGCAGATACTGATGCTGTAGTTGATTAGCTTGCAGATACTGATGCATACTGATGCTGAAGCTGATTCACTTGAGCTTACTGATGCTGAAGCTGATTCACTTGAGCTTACTGATGCGCTAGTTGATTGGCTAGCTGATACAGATGCTGAAGTTGATTGACTTGCTGATACAGATGCTGAAGCTGATTCACTTGCAGATACTGATGCGCTAGTTGATTGGCTTGCAGATACTGATGCTGAAGCTGATTCACTTGAGCTTACTGATGCTGAAGCTGATTCACTTGAGCTTACTGATGCGCTAGTTGATTGGCTAGCTGATACAGATGCTGAAGTTGATTGACTTGCTGATACAGATGCTGAAGCTGATTC
>NZ_RJNK01000023.1:0-735 GCF_003942585.1 Streptococcus oralis
GGACTTGTTGACTACAGCGCTAGCTGCGTCGTAACCCTTGAAGGTCCATGTGCCATCGTTCACTGCGTCGGTGTATGTGGTTTGGGATGGTTGTTGAGCGGAAACAGAGTTACCATTCTCATAAGTTGCACTGTCGCTTGGGGTCAATGCTGCGATAGCTGCTGGAAGTTGCTTACCTGCTGTTGCACTTGCGAAACTGTAAGTAGCTTGGTACTTGTTAGCTTCAAAGGTCCATTTACCTACAAACTCTACATCAGCCTTGTTCACGACTGCATTTTCTGCATCGTAACCCTTGAAGGTCCAGGTGCCATCATTCACAGTATCTGTGTATGTGGTTTGAGATGGTTGTTGAGCGGAAACAGAGGCACCATTCACATAAGTTGCACTGTCGCTTGGGGTCAATGCTGCGATAGCTGCTGGAAGTTGCTTACCTGCTGTTGCACTTGCGAAACTGTAAGTAGCTTGGTACTTGTTAGCTTCAAAGGTCCATTTACCTACAAACTCCACATCGGACTTGTTGACTACAGCGCTAGCTGCGTCGTAACCCTTGAAGGTCCATGTGCCATCGTTCACTGCGTCGGTGTATGTGGTTTGGGATGGTTGTTGAGCGGAAACAGAGTTACCATTCTCATAAGTTGCACTGTCGCTTGGGGTCAATGCTGCGATAGCTGCTGGAAGTTGCTTACCTGCTGTTGCACTTGCGAAACTGTAAGTAGCTTGGTACTTGTTAGCTTC
>NZ_RJNK01000024.1:0-733 GCF_003942585.1 Streptococcus oralis
CATCGCAGCCTTGACCCCAAGCGACAGTGCAACATATGAAAATGGAAATACTGTTTCCGCTAAGCAACCATCTCAAATCACATACACAGATAGTGTGAACGACGGCACTTGGACCTTCAAGGGTTACAATGCAGCTAGTGCTGTAGTCAACAAGTCCAATGTAGAGTTTGTAGGAAAATGGGCCTTTAAAGCCAACAAGTATCAAGCTACTTATCGCTTCGAGAGCGAGACATCAGGAAAAGCTCTTCCAGCGGAAATCACCGCTTTGATTCCAAGCGACAGTGCAACATATGTGAATGGTGCCTCTGTTTCGGCTAAACAACCATCCCAAACCACTTACACCGACGCAGTGAACGACGGCACTTGGACCTTCAAGGGTTACAATGCAGCTAGCGCTGTAGTCAACAAAGCTAATGTAGAGTTTGTAGGAAAATGGGCCTTTAAAGCCAACAAGTATCAAGCTACTTATCGCTTCGAGAGCGCAACAGCAGATAAAGCTCTTCCAGCAGCCATCGCAGCCTTGACCCCAAGCGACAGTGCAACATATGAAAATGGAAATACTGTTTCCGCTAAGCAACCATCTCAAATCACATACACAGATAGTGTGAACGACGGCACTTGGACCTTCAAGGGTTACAATGCAGCTAGTGCTGTAGTCAACAAGTCCAATGTAGAGTTTGTAGGAAAATGGGCCTTTAAAGCCAACAAGTATCAAGCTACTTATCGCTTCGAG
>NZ_RJNK01000025.1:0-730 GCF_003942585.1 Streptococcus oralis
ATTGGCATTGGCTAGCTGATACAGATGCTGAAGTTGATTGACTTGCACTTACAGATGCTGAAGCTGATTCACTTGCTGATACAGAAGCTGAAGCTGATTCACTTGAGCTTACAGATGCTGAAGTTGATTGACTTGCAGATACTGATGCTGAAGCTGATTCACTTGCAGATACTGATGCGCTAGTTGATTGGCTTGCAGATACTGATGCTGAAGCTGATTCACTTGAGCTTACTGATGCTGAAGCTGATTCACTTGCAGATACTGATGCGCTAGTTGATTCACTTGCTGATACNGATGCTGAAGCTGATTGGCTAGCTGATACTGATGCTGAAGTTGATTGGCTAGCTGATACAGATGCTGAAGTTGATTGACTTGCAGATACTGATGCTGAAGTTGATTCACTTGCAGATACTGATGCGCTAGTTGATTGACTTGCAGATACTGATGCGCTAGTTGATTGACTTGCTGATACAGATGCTGAAGCTGATTCACTTGCAGATACTGATGCGCTAGTTGATTGACTTGCACTTACAGATGCTGAAGCTGATTGGCTAGCTGATACTGATGCTGAAGTTGATTGGCTAGCTGATACAGATGCTGAAGTTGATTGACTTGCAGATACTGATGCTGAAGTTGATTGACTTGAACTTACAGATGCTGAAGCTGATTCACTTGAAGATACTGATGCGGTAGTTGATTCACTTGCTGATACTGATGCTGAAGCTGATTG
>NZ_RJNK01000026.1:0-639 GCF_003942585.1 Streptococcus oralis
ACTGATGCTGAAGACTGATGCTGAAGTTGATTGACTTGCGCTTACAGATGCTGAAGCTGATTCACTTGCAGATACTGATGCGCTAGTTGATTCACTTGCTGATACAGATGCTGAAGCTGATTCACTTGAGCTTACTGATGCGCTAGTTGATTGGCTAGCTGATACAGATGCTGAAGCTGATTCACTTGCTGATACAGANGCTGAAGCTGATTCACTTGAGCTTACAGATGCTGAAGTTGATTGACTTGCAGATACTGATGCTGAAGCTGATTCACTTGCAGATACTGATGCGCTAGTTGATTGGCTTGCAGATACTGATGCTGAAGCTGATTGGCTAGCTGATACTGATGCTGAAGTTGATTGGCTAGCTGATACAGATGCTGAAGTTGATTGACTTGCAGATACTGATGCTGAAGTTGATTGACTTGAGCTTACAGATGCTGAAGCTGATTCACTTGCAGATACTGATGCGCTAGTTGATTCACTTGCTGATACAGATGCTGAAGCTGATTCACTTGAGCTTACTGATGCGCTAGTTGATTGGCTAGCTGATACAGATGCTGAAGTTGATTGACTTGCACTTACAGATGCTGAAGCTGATTCGCTTGCGCTTACAGATGCTGAAGTTGATTGACTTGC
>NZ_RJNK01000027.1:0-632 GCF_003942585.1 Streptococcus oralis
ATCTGTATCAGCTAGCCAATCAACTAGCGCATCAGTAAGCTCAAGTGAATCAGCTTCAGCATCAGTAAGCTCAAGTGAATCAGCTTCAGCATCAGTATCTGCAAGCCAATCAACTAGCGCATCAGTATCTGCAAGTGAATCAGCTTCAGCATCAGTATCTGCAAGTCAATCAACTTCAGCATCTGTAAGCTCAAGTGAATCAGCTTCAGCATCTGTAAGTGCAAGTCAATCAACTTCAGCATCTGTATCAGCTAGCCAATCAACTAGCGCATCAGTAAGCTCAAGTGAATCAGCTTCAGCATCTGTATCAGCAAGTGAATCAACTAGCGCATCAGTATCTGCAAGTGAATCAGCTTCAGCATCTGTAAGCTCAAGTCAATCAACTTCAGCATCAGTATCTGCAAGTCAATCAACTTCAGCATCTGTATCAGCTAGCCAATCAGCAAGCGCATCAGTAAGCTCAAGTCAATCAACTTCAGCATCAGTATCTGCAAGTCAATCAACTTCAGCATCTGTATCAGCTAGCCAATCAACTTCAGCATCAGTATCAGCTAGCCAATCAGCTTCAGCATCAGTATCTGCAAGCCAATCAACTAGCGCATCAGTATCTGCAAGTGAATCAGCTTCAGCAT
>NZ_RJNK01000028.1:0-612 GCF_003942585.1 Streptococcus oralis
TGCTGAAGCACTTTGGCTAGCATTTGCTGAGCTTGATGCTGATTGGCTAGCACTGATACTTGCTGATACAGATGCTGATGCGCTTTGGCTCGCACTAATTGACGCAGACTGGCTCGCGCTTGCTGAGATAGAAGCTGAGTTCTGGTTGTTAGATGCTGAAGCTGAGGCACTTTGGCTAGCACTTACAGATGCTGAAGTACTTTGACTTGCTGATACTGATGCGCTTGCTGATTGGCTAGCACTTACAGATGCTGAGTGGCTTGCACTTGCCGAAGCACTTTGGCTAGCATTTGCTGAGCTTGATGCTGATTGGCTAGCACTGATACTTGCTGATACAGATGCTGATGCGCTTTGGCTCGCACTAATTGACGCAGACTGGCTCGCGCTTGCTGAGATAGAAGCTGAGTTCTGGTTGTTAGATGCTGAAGCTGAGGCACTTTGGCTAGCATTTGCTGAGCTTGATGCTGATTGGCTAGCACTGATACTTGCTGATACAGATGCTGATGCGCTTTGGCTNGCACTAATTGACGCAGACTGGCTCGCGCTTGCTGAGATAGAAGCTGAGTTCTGGTTGTTAGATGCTGAAGCTGAGGCACTTTGGCTAGCACTTAC
>NZ_RJNK01000029.1:0-609 GCF_003942585.1 Streptococcus oralis
TGCAGATACTGATGCGCTAGTTGATTGACTTGCAGATACTGATGCGCTAGTTGATTGACTTGCTGATACAGATGCTGAAGCTGATTCACTTGCAGATACTGATGCGCTAGTTGATTGACTTGCACTTACAGATGCTGAAGCTGATTGGCTAGCTGATACTGATGCTGAAGTTGATTGGCTAGCTGATACAGATGCTGAAGTTGATTGACTTGCAGATACTGATGCTGAAGTTGATTGACTTGAGCTTACTGATGCGCTTGCTGATTGGCTAGCTGATACNGATGCTGAAGCTGATTCACTTGCAGATACTGATGCTGAAGCTGATTCACTTGCAGATACTGATGCTGAAGCTGATTCACTTGCAGATACTGATGCGCTAGTTGATTGGCTTGCAGATACTGATGCGCTAGTTGATTGACTTGCTGATACAGATGCTGAAGCTGATTCACTTGCAGATACTGATGCGCTAGTTGATTGACTTGCACTTACAGATGCTGAAGCTGATTGGCTAGCTGATACTGATGCTGAAGTTGATTGGCTAGCTGATACNGATGCTGAAGTTGATTGACTTGCAGATACTGATGCTGAAGTTGATTGACTTGAGCTTAC
>NZ_RJNK01000030.1:0-599 GCF_003942585.1 Streptococcus oralis
CCAATCAGCTTCAGCGTCTGTAAGTGCAAGCCAATCAGCAAGCGCATCAGTAAGCTCAAGTCAATCAACTTCAGCATCAGTATCTGCAAGCCAATCAACTTCAGCATCTGTATCAGCTAGCCAATCAGCAAGCGCATCAGTAAGCTCAAGTCAATTAACTTCAGCATCAGTATCTGCAAGTCAATCAACTTCAGCATCTGTATCAGCTAGCCAATCAACTTCAGCATCAGTATCAGCTAGCCAATCAGCAAGCACAAGCTTGAGCAACAGCGTGTCTGCTTCAATCAGTGCTAGCCAATCAGCAAGCACAAGCTTGAGCAACAGCGTGTCTGCTTCAATCAGTGCAAGCCAATCAGCAAGCACAAGCTTGAGCAACAGCGTGTCTGCTTCAATCAGTGCTAGCCAATCAGCAAGCACAAGCTTGAGCAACAGTGTATCTGCTTCAATCAGTGCATCTGAATCAGCAAGCACAAGCTTGAGCAACAGCGTATCTGCTTCAATCAGTGCATCTGAATCAGCAAGCACAAGCTTGAGCAACAGCGTGTCTGCTTCAATCAGTGCTAGCCAATCAGCAAGCACAAGCTTGAGCAANAGCGTAT
>NZ_RJNK01000031.1:0-588 GCF_003942585.1 Streptococcus oralis
GCATTATTAAGATTATTATCAACTAAACCTAAAAAGTAACGTAAACACATGAAATAATCACTTAATTGAATTAGTTTTTTTTGATATTTTAGTTCCTTTATTAATTCCAAAATAGTTTCATTTAAAAGATGGTACTCTGACCGTTCCTTATTGAGTTTATTTAAATTTCTACTTAAATATATCTCCGAAATAAAACGTTTTAATTCTTTTTTTCTTAAACTTTTATTACTAAATTCAAAACAATCTTGAATACCATCCCATTCCTTTCCAATTCTATTGTAAAAAGCACATAAAAGAAACATACTCACAAGGTTAGCATTAGCTGAAACCGATTCCTCCTTATCAATTAGTTCCATATAAATATAACTTGTTTTATCATAATAGAAATCAAATTCCTCTTGATTATCTCCTCTAATCATACAGATTTTTAAATTCTTTTAACACTCAATTGCCTCAACTAACTTTAAATTTGATTTCTCAGACTCTAAAAGTATAACAGGAAATAAATTCATAAATAATTTTATTAATTCATCGGCACTATTAACATTACAAAAATATTTTATAAAAGAAAACTCGGAAGTTAAATCA
>NZ_RJNK01000032.1:0-579 GCF_003942585.1 Streptococcus oralis
AAGCCAATCAGCTTCAGCATCTGTATCTGCAAGTCAATCAACTAGCGCATCAGTATCTGCAAGTGAATCAGCTTCAGCATCTGTATCAGCAAGTGTATCTGCAAGTGAATCAGCTTCAGCATCTGTATCAGCAAGTCAATCAACTTCAGCATCTGTATCAGCTAGCCAATCAACTAGCGCATCAGTAAGCTCAAGTGAATCAGCTTCAGCATCTGTATCAGCAAGTGAATCAACTAGCGCATCAGTATCTGCAAGTGAATCAGCTTCAGCATCTGTAAGCTCAAGTCAATCAACTTCAGCATCAGTATCTGCAAGTCAATCAACTTCAGCATCTGTATCAGCTAGCCAATCAACTTCAGCATCAGTATCAGCTAGCCAATCAGCTTCAGCATCTGTATCTGCAAGTCAATCAACTAGCGCATCAGTATCTGCAAGTGAATCAGCTTCAGCATCTGTATCAGCAAGTCAATCAACTTCAGCATCTGTATCAGCTAGCCAATCAACTAGCGCATCAGTAAGCTCAAGTGAATCAGCTTCAGCATCTGTATCAGCAAGTGAATCAACTAGCGCATCAGTATC
>NZ_RJNK01000033.1:0-579 GCF_003942585.1 Streptococcus oralis
CAACTAGCGCATCAGTATCTGCAAGTGAATCAGCTTCAGCATCTGTATCAGCTAGCCAATCAACTAGCGCATCAGTATCTGCAAGTGAATCAGCTTCAGCATCTGTAAGCTCAAGTCAATCAACTTCAGCATCAGTATCTGCAAGTCAATCAACTTCAGCATCAGTATCAGCTAGCCAATCAACTTCAGCATCAGTATCAGCTAGCCAATCAGCTTCAGCATCTGTAAGTGCAAGTCAATCAACTAGCGTATCAGTAAGCTCAAGTGAATCAGCTTCAGCATCAGTAAGCTCAAGTGAATCAGCTTCAGCATCAGTATCTGCAAGCCAATCAACTAGCGCATCAGTATCTGCAAGTGAATCAGCTTCAGCATCTGTATCAGCTAGCCAATCAACTAGCGCATCAGTATCTGCAAGTGAATCAGCTTCAGCATCTGTAAGCTCAAGTCAATCAACTTCAGCATCAGTATCTGCAAGTCAATCAACTTCAGCATCAGTATCAGCTAGCCAATCAACTTCAGCATCAGTATCAGCTAGCCAATCAGCTTCAGCATCTGTAAGTGCAAGTCAATCAACTAGCG
>NZ_RJNK01000034.1:0-573 GCF_003942585.1 Streptococcus oralis
ATACGCTGTTGCTCAAGCTTGTGCTTGCTGATTGGCTAGCACTGATTGAAGCAGACACGCTGTTGCTCAAGCTTGTGCTTGCTGATTCAGATGCACTGATTGAAGCAGATACGCTGTTGCTCAAGCTTGTGCTTGCTGATTCAGATGCACTGATTGAAGCAGATACACTGTTGCTCAAGCTTGTGCTTGCTGATTGGCTAGCACTGATTGAAGCAGACACGCTGTTGCTCAAGCTTGTGCTTGCTGATTCAGATGCACTGATTGAAGCAGATACGCTGTTGCTCAAGCTTGTGCTTGCTGATTCAGATGCACTGATTGAAGCAGATACGCTNTTGCTCAAGCTTGTGCTTGCTGATTGGCTAGCACTGATTGAAGCAGACACGCTGTTGCTCAAGCTTGTGCTTGCTGATTCAGATGCACTGATTGAAGCAGATACGCTGTTGCTCAAGCTTGTGCTTGCTGATTCAGATGCACTGATTGAAGCAGATACACTGTTGCTCAAGCTTGTGCTTGCTGATTGGCTAGCACTGATTGAAGCAGACACGCTGTTGCTCAAGCTTGTGCTTGCTGATT
>NZ_RJNK01000035.1:0-571 GCF_003942585.1 Streptococcus oralis
CACTTGCAGATACTGATGCGCTAGTTGATTGGCTTGCAGATACTGATGCTGAAGCTGATTCACTTGAGCTTACTGATGCTGAAGCTGATTCACTTGCAGATACTGATGCGCTAGTTGATTNACTTGCGGATACTGATGCTGAAGCTGATTGGCTTGCTGATACTGATGCTGAAGTTGATTGGCTNGCNGATACNGATGCTGAAGTTGATTGACTTGCAGATACTGATGCTGAAGTTGATTCACTTGCAGATACTGATGCGCTAGTTGATTGNCTTGCAGATACTGATGCGNTAGTTGATTGACTTGCTGATACNGATGCTGAAGCTGATTCACTTGCAGATACTGATGCGCTAGTTGATTGACTTGCACTTACAGATGCTGAAGCTGATTGGCTAGCTGATACTGATGCTGAAGTTGATTGGCTAGCTGATACAGATGCTGAAGTTGATTGACTTGCAGATACTGATGCTGAAGTTAATTGACTTGCTGATACTGATGCGCTTGCTGATTGGCTTGCTGATACTGATGCTGAAGTTGATTGACTTGCAGATACTGATGCTGAAGTTGATTG
>NZ_RJNK01000036.1:0-549 GCF_003942585.1 Streptococcus oralis
ACTAGCTGATACTGATGCTGAAGTTGATTCACTTGCAGATACTGATGCGCTAGTTGATTGACTTGCTGATACTGATGCTGAAGCTGATTCACTTGCAGATACTGATGCGCTAGTTGATTGACTTGCACTTACAGATGCTGAAGCTGATTGGCTAGCTGATACTGATGCTGAAGTTGATTGGCTAGCTGATACAGATGCTGAAGTTGATTGACTTGCACTTACAGATGCTGAAGCTGATTCACTTGCTGATACAGAAGCTGAAGCTGATTCACTTGAGGTTACAGATGCTGAAGTTGATTGACTAGCTGATACTGATGCTGAAGTTGATTCACTTGCAGATACTGATGCTCTAGTTGATTGACTTGCTGATACAGATGCTGAAGCTGATTCACTTGCAGATACTGATGCGCTAGTTGATTGACTTGCACTTACAGATGCTGAAGCTGATTGGCTAGCTGATACTGATGCTGAAGTTGATTGGCTAGCTGATACAGATGCTGAAGTTGATTGACTTGCACTTACAGATGCTGAAGCTGATTCACTTGCTGA
>NZ_RJNK01000037.1:0-548 GCF_003942585.1 Streptococcus oralis
TCTCAGTATCTGCAAGTGAATCAGCTTCAGCATCTGTAAGCTCAAGTCAATCAACTTCAGCATCAGTATCTGCAAGTCAATCAACTTCAGCATCTGTATCAGCTAGCCAATCAACTTCAGCATCAGTATCAGCTAGCCAATCAGCTTCAGCATCTGTAAGTGCAAGTCAATCAACTAGCGCATCAGTATCTGCAAGTGAATCAGCTTCAGCATCTGTATCAGCAAGTCAATCAACTTCAGCATCTGTATCAGCTAGCCAATCAACTAGCGCATCAGTAAGCTCAAGTGAATCAGCTTCAGCATCAGTAAGCTCAAGTGAATCAGCTTCAGCATCAGTATCTGCAAGCCAATCAACTAGCGCATCAGTATCTGCAAGTGAATCAGCTTCAGCATCAGTATCTGCAAGTCAATCAACTTCAGCATCTGTAAGCTCAAGTNAATCANCTTCAGCATCTGTATCTGCAAGTCAATCAACTTCAGCATCTGTATCAGCTAGCCAATCAACTTCAGCATCAGTATCAGCTAGCCAATCAGCTTCAGCATCTGTA
>NZ_RJNK01000038.1:0-540 GCF_003942585.1 Streptococcus oralis
AGTGAATCAGCTTCAGCATCAGTAAGCTCAAGTGAATCAGCTTCAGCATCAGTATCTGCAAGCCAATCAACTAGCGCATCAGTATCTGCAAGTGAATCAGCTTCAGCATCAGTATCTGCAAGTCAATCAACTTCAGCATCTGTAAGCTCAAGTGAATCAGCTTCAGCTTCTGTATCAGCAAGTGAATCAGCTTCAGCATCTGTAAGTGCAAGTCAATCAACTTCAGCATCTGTATCAGCTAGCCAATCAACTAGCGCATCAGTATCTGCAAGTGAATCAGCTTCAGCATCTGTAAGCTCAAGTCAATCAACTTCAGCATCAGTATCTGCAAGTCAATCAACTTCAGCATCNGTATCAGCTAGCCAATCAACTTCAGCATCAGTATCAGCTAGCCAATCAGCTTCAGCATCTGTAAGTGCAAGTCAATCAACTAGCGCATCAGTATCTGCAAGTGAATCAGCTTCAGCATCTGTATCAGCAAGTCAATCAACTAGCGCATCAGTATCTGCAAGCCAATCAACTAGCGCATCAGTATCTGCA
>NZ_RJNK01000039.1:0-530 GCF_003942585.1 Streptococcus oralis
CTTCAGCATCAGTATCTGCAAGTCAATCAACTTCAGCATCTGTATCAGCTAGCCAATCAGCAAGCGCATCAGTAAGCTCAAGTCAATCAACTTCAGCATCAGTATCTGCAAGTCAATCAACTTCAGCATCTGTATCAGCTAGCCAATCAACTTCAGCATCAGTATCAGCTAGCCAATCAGCTTCAGCATCAGTATCTGCAAGCCAATCAACTAGCGCATCAGTATCTGCAAGTGAATCAGCTTCAGCATCAGTATCTGCAAGTCAATCAACTTCAGCATCTGTATCAGCTAGCCAATCAACTAGCGTATCAGTAAGCTCAAGTGAATCAGCTTCAGCATCAGTAAGCTCAAGTGAATCAGCTTCAGCATCAGTATCTGCAAGCCAATCAACTAGCGCATCAGTATCTGCAAGTGAATCAGCTTCAGCATCTGTATCAGCTAGCCAATCAACTAGCGCATCAGTATCTGCAAGTGAATCAGCTTCAGCATCTGTAAGCTCAAGTCAATCAACTTCAGCATCAGTATCTGCA
>NZ_RJNK01000040.1:0-530 GCF_003942585.1 Streptococcus oralis
CGGGTGCGGAAGTTGATTGACTAGCAGTTACTGATGCTGAGGCTGATTGACTTGCTGATACAGATGCTGATGGTGATTGACGTGAGGATACTGATGCTGAAGTTGATTGACTTGCAGATACTGATGCTGAAGCTGATTCACTTGCAGATACTGATGCGGTAGTTGATTGGCTTGCAGATACTGATGCTGAAGCTGATTCACTTGAGCTTACTGATGCTGAAGCTGATTCACTTGCAGATACTGATGCGCTAGTTGATTCACTTGCTGATACAGATGCTGAAGCTGATTGGCTAGCTGATACTGATGCTGAAGTTGATTGGCTAGCTGATACAGATGCTGAAGTTGATTGACTTGCAGATACTGATGCTGAAGTTAATTGACTTGAGCTTACTGATGCGCTTGCTGATTGGCTAGCTGATACAGATGCTGAAGTTGATTGGCTTGCAGATACTGATGCTGAAGTTGATTGACTTGAGCTTACTGATGCGCTTGCTGATTGGCTTGCACTTACAGACGCTGAAGCTGATTGG
>NZ_RJNK01000041.1:0-524 GCF_003942585.1 Streptococcus oralis
GCTGAAGTTGATTGGCTAGCTGATACAGATGCTGAAGCTGATACAGATGCTGAAGTTGATTGACTTGCAGATACTGATGCTGAAGTTGATTCACTTGCAGATACTGATGCGCTAGTTGATTGACTTGCACTTACAGATGCTGAAGCTGATTGGCTAGCTGATACTGATGCTGAAGTTGATTGGCTAGCTGATACAGATGCTGAAGTTGATTGACTTGCAGATACTGATGCTGAAGTTGATTGACTTGAACTTACAGATGCTGAAGCTGATTCACTTGCAGATACTGATGCTGTAGNTGATTCACTTGCTGATACTGATGCTGAAGCTGATTGGCTAGCTGATACTGATGCTGAAGTTGATTGGCTAGCTGATACAGATGCTGAAGTTGATTGACTTGCAGATACTGATGCTGAAGTTGATTCACTTGCAGATACTGATGCGCTAGTTGATTGACTTGCACTTACAGATGCTGAAGCTGATTGGCTAGCTGATACTGATGCTGAAGTTGATTGGCTAGCTGATAC